>USHK01000381.1 GCA_900554375.1 uncultured Sutterella sp. | reverse complement strand
CGAAAACCAATTCCTTTCCAACCAGCCGATCAACGTTGTCTTTGAGTACAAAGACGCCGATACCGGTTTAGTTGTCCACCGCATTACTTTGAATGAACGCGATTTCTGGTTCTTTGTTGACGAACAGCAGATGAAGATCGCGGATCGCCGCTGGTAACGATTAAAAAATGAACTGCCTAAGCAAACTGAACACAAAAACTTTCGTTGCAGCCGCCCTGCTCGCCGGGGCTGGGGTGACTTTTGCAAGTGTCGGTGTCGCAAAAGGTTATAACCTCTCGCCCTTGGAAACCTACATAATTGAAAGCTTCGCTCAAGAACAAATTGACGGTTTCATTAACTCAGGGGCCACAACTCTTTTTGAAAGCCCGAGAATCTTTTATATCAACCCGCGAGCATTTGCTCGCCAGGCTAAAGCGGATCTCTCGGGTGCTCAAAAGAAATATCTCGGTAATTACGGGATCGTTAAATTCTTTGTCTCAAAGACTAACCAGGATAAGACGCACATCCAATTTGATCTTCTTAAACCAAATTTCAAATTGGATCTTCAGGCTGCAAAAAATGCTGATCCTGAAATTCTGAAAGAAATCAATCCCGGAGAGCGGCAGGGATTTTACTGTCAAATAACAGCTTTAGAATCTTCCACAGCAGTTTTATCTGACTGTTTGCCTCTGAGACAGTTTGCCTCTCTCAAAAGTAAACAAATTGAGGCCCTGATTCATCGTTACTTGGCCGGTGAAAAAGTCCTGGACCCTAATCTTCCGACCTACGCAATGATGGCTTACATGGCAGTCGTTTCTGCGCGTCTTCTGCCTCGTGATTCCGTTTGCCGCCGTACCGTAGAAGATGAGATTATCTTTACAGACGCGGACAGACGCTTGTGTAACCAGGAAGTTGCAGATCTTTGGCAGAGGGCCGATTCCAATCCGAAATTTGATAAAACGATGGACCACGTCGTTGATGAACTCACTAAAAACGGCGTCGACGTTTCGATGATCAATCAAGCTGCGAGCAGCCTGGATTAATGCAAATTTCCAAACATTACGAATAGTAAAAACGAGAGTATGGAATTTCCGCACTCTCGTTTCCGTCATTTAGAAAAACTTATTTCTTATCCAAGCGAGCTGCCTCTATATCTTCTTCGGTCTTATTGAGGAAAATCTTTTCCATTTCGCGGGGAGATAAACCTGCCTTGACTTCTCCTCCGTAGACGTATTCTTTGACCTTTTCCTTGATCATCTTTTGTCCGGGAGTTCCTTGAGCACGTTCAACATAAATTCGCATTAAATCAAGAATGCCCTGCTCAATTTTTCCGTTGTAGGCTCGGGAGACGCAAGCCAAGAAAGCCTTTTTTAGGTCGCTGTCGACCTCAAGCTGCATTAATTCTTTCGTCATTTGTATTCTGCTTTAGATTGGTTGTGGTTATTTTAGCTTTTTAGAAAGAAAACAATAGTAGTAATAATCACCATAAGAGGCATTTACCAAACGTTGCCTCCTTTCCAAGCTTCCTAGTAAACCGAGTGTTTCACCCGTTCAAAGCGTTGGAACTTAAAGCCCAAAGGACAATCTTCGGCTTTCGGGTGTTCCTCACTCCAAACCAGCATCCATTCGTCTTTATTGAGGGTATCGAAAGATGCGTCTCCTTCGACATCTGCGTCAATTTCCGTTACCCATGCCGTATCAACCAGAGGCAGAGAACGGCGATAAAGATCAGCGCCGCCGATAATGAACACAATATCGTCAGGCCCGAACAGTTTCAATGCCTCCTCCAAAGAGGAAACAACCGTCGCTCCATCAGCTTGATAGGAGGAATCACGTGTCAATACAATATTCCGGCGGCCGGGCAGAGGTCTTCCGATCGACTCCCAAGTGTGACGGCCCATGATGACGGGGCGCCCCATCGTTGTCTGTTTAAAAAACTTTAAATCCTCAGGCAGACGCCAAGGCAGCTTGCCCTCTTTGCCGATAATGCCGTTACGGCTGCGGGCCACAATGAGACTGATATGAGG
>USHK01000380.1 GCA_900554375.1 uncultured Sutterella sp. | reverse complement strand
AGATTCATGAGCGTCTCGTGGGCTCGGAGATGTGTATAAGAGACAGGACGGAGACGCTACGTTTCGTATCAAAGCCCAAAGCTATCGCTTAAAGAAGTACGACTGCCATGCTTTATGGAGCATGATCAATCAAGCTTCCCTGAAAATTGAAAGCGTCAAGCCTGAAACGTTCTTCGATGAAGACAGTGACGAGGACATATCCTCCGATTCATTGGATTTGGTACTGACTTCCCGCCTCTACAACAAACAGCATGAAGCATTCGCTACGTTGACGCAGTACTACACGGTGAGCGAAGGCATGTTGACCGTCGAAGACTTGCTTGACTATTCGCTTCTCGACTATCCCAATTTCCATGATGAAAGCGGAAAAACTTATAACCTCATGGAAAACATCGCGCAGCGCTATTACACGGAATGTATCAAGGTCGTCATGGATTATTTCCGCGACGCTCATAAGGAACTTCCTGACGTGATTCGTTCTGAGGAAATTTCCTCGATGATCCTACAGCCGATGAAATTTCCCATCATGCCGAATTAATTCGGCTTCGTTCGAACTTTTTAAATTTATATTTTGTTTTTCTGTAGCCTATAGGCTACACTCGGCAAAATTTCTTTTATTTGCCGAGTATTATGAATTTATCGACAAAAAATCAGGCCTCCCCGCTCAAAGAAGATACGGGGGAGCTTGTCAATGCGCTGAACCGAATGCTTCAAAGCGCACAGAACGACGCTGCGGAAATCTCCGCAGCCCTCGGGCGTATTGCAAAAAATTACGGCATGTCACGCCTTGCCAAAGAGACAGGACTATCTCGGGAGAGCCTCTACCGTTCCCTCTCCGGCCACTGTTCTCCTGAATTTTCCACCATACTCAAAATCATCCGTGCCCTGAATCTGAACTTTGCAGTCACGGATAACTCTTCTTCAAAATAATCAATCGTGCAGCAGCCACAAGATAATGAATTTACCCGCGCTGAAGAGATTCGTAAGCTCCATGTCATTCCGGAACTTGTTTCTCATCACATAGACGTTCGCGGTGACGATCCTGCCGTTTGCCAATTCAATCAGAAAACAAAAGAATGGGAAACACTTTCTTTCAAGGAGCTTTACGATCGCTCCCTTCTATGGGCCAAGGCCTTCGTCGCCTCCGGGCTGAAAAAAGGCGATCGCGTCGCCATGCTTCTTCCTAACGGAATAGATGCGGTTTGTTTTGACCAAGGCGCCCTTATCGTCGGATTGGTACCCGTTCCTCTGCACATCATTGATACACCTGCTAACTGTGGGTACATATTGGAAGACTCGGATACAAAACTTCTTGTCACGGTCAACCGCGCCCGCTGGCATGCAATTCAGGCAGCAGGCGCCGATCTTTCTTTGCTTCAGACGGTTGTTTATGTTGACGATGAATCAGAACCGGAGAGTAAAGATGTGCGTTGTGTCAATGCAGAAGAATGGTTGAAACAGGGCGACTGCGTGAGTACGCTTCCTCCGGGACCGGAAGAAGAAGATTTGGCAGCTTTGGTCTATACCTCCGGCACTACCGGAAAGCCCAAAGGCGTGATGCTCACGCACAAAAATATCATGAGCGATATTTCTGCGCTACTCTACAACATCTCACCGAATCCTTCAGACACCTGGCTTTCTTTCCTTCCGCTCTCCCACACTTTCGAGAGAACCACTTCCTATTACATCGGCTTAGGCATGGGCAATAAAGTGACCTTTAGCCGGGGCGTAGCCAGAATTTTGGATGACTTAAAACAAGTGCGTCCCTCCATCATGATGTCGGTGCCCAGAGTGTTCGAAAAGGTAGCCGCCAAAATCAATGAGCGCCTAAAGCAAAAAGGCGCTGTCAGTCGAAGTGTCTTCAACGGTGCGGTAAATTCAGGCTTCCGCAATTTCTGTCGTCGCAACGGCCTCCCGGTTGAATCTCACGTTCCGGCAGTTTTCGATCGTCTGATGGATCCGATTTACAACCAACTCGTCCGAAATCAGATTAAAAATTCTTTCGGCGG
>USHK01000379.1 GCA_900554375.1 uncultured Sutterella sp. | reverse complement strand
AGATTCATGAGCGTCTCGTGGGCTCGGAGATGTGTATAAGAGACAGGACTTCAGCATTGGCGAAATGCGCCAACAGATCGACGACTTCCACCTTAGGAATATTGTCCAAGCGGAACAAGACCCGAGAAATCGCATCCGGTCTGAACCCTAACCGATTCATGCCGGTATTGCACTTCAAATGAACTCTCAGAGTATTTTTTAGCTCTGCCTTTTCCAGCCATTCGATCTGGCGTTCATTATGGATAACCGTTTCAAAACCGTACTCATCTGCCAAGTCAAAATCCGAAGCAGAAAAAACGCCTTCAATCAACAAAACGGCTTTTGCCCATCCCGCCTTTCGGATTTCAACGCCCTCTTTCGGATCTAAGAGCGCGAGGCCGTCTACCCAATTGTCAAAAGTCGGAAGCAAACCAATCAGCCCGTGACCGTAAGCATTGGCTTTTACAACACCCCACAAAAAGCGATTGCCGCTTTTTGCCCGAAGCATGGACAGATTTTTATCAAGTGCGTAAGTATCGATGAGAGCTCTAGTCGGTCTTGTCATTCTTGTTCCTGTGAGGCTTAAGACTATTGCGATATTTTAGAAGCAACTGCAGCCCGGCAGGACCACTCTCGGAGATTTTTCTAACTGAATACCTTTTCTAAAACCATCATCAATGCAAAACCGCACATAAGCCCCATCGTCGCGGTCGTATGATGACCTCTTCTATGTGTTTCAGGGATGACTTCGTGGAAAACTACAAACATCATGGCCCCTGCTGATAAAGCGAGCCCCAAAGGATAGATATAGCCCAAACCAGAAGCCAAACTTACGCCAAACAATGCACCGACGGGCTCCATCAAACCGGAAAACACACCGATCGCAACGGCCTTTCCTCTTGAAATTTGTGTACTGCATAGCGCGAGTACGACCGCCAAACCTTCAGGAAAATCCTGCAGCGCAATAGCAATCGTCAGCGGTATACCGATCTGCATATCCTCTGCAGAAAAGGAAATGCCCATGGCAAGGCCTTCCGGAATGTTATGAATAATGATAGCCAGCACAAAAAGCCAGATGCCGCTTTTCACCTCTATTTCCGGACCTTCATACGATTGATCTCCATGCTCATGCGGCGTGAGCGCGTTAATGATCAAGAGAAATACAACCCCAAGAAAGACACCAAACAAGACCCAAAGTGTCGCTGAAAGCTCTCGGCTGAAAAGTTTTTCGCTTGCCTCAATACTTGGGAGCAAAAGAGAAAAAATAGCCGCAGCCAGCATCATGCCGGCCGAACTCCCAAGCATCCAGTCTTCTGCTTTATCCGACAGTTTATGCAGATAAAAACCGGGGAGGGAGCCCAAGGCCGTCGCACCGAAACCAACCATACCGGCCGTAAAAGCGTAAAGAGGTGCCTTTGCTCCGTACACCGTCATATCATAAATTGCTTTCAGACAGAAGAAAGCGACGAGTGCAAACAGAAACAGACATCCGTAAAACCATCCGCGATGCTCCCTTGCATAGCGTGCTACGGTCATCGTTCTACTCATGCTCCCTCCCTATAACCAGATCAGACTTCTTCATCGTCGTGCATTTCTACTGTTGACCCAGAAGTGGAGCCTACTCTTGTTGATGAAGCCTGAGAGCGCTTTTCTGCCTGACACGGACACAAAAAAGCCGGAAATTTAGCTTCCGGCATTTTGTTTATTCGGTCAGTGATTACGGTGCGATTCGAATCAGGTATTCGTTCTCACGGATCATATTCAGTTTCTCTCGAGCCCTGCTCTCCAAGGCCTCACTGCCTTGGCGCAGACTATCTGCTTCACCTTCAAGTCTGGAGATTTCAAGTTCCAGGGCGGCATTTTTTTCCTTCTGAGTCTTCAACTGATCCTGCAGATCCAGAAGAGTAGCATTGCTGCCTTTACCGACCCAAAGCGGATACTGAATACCGAAAACAGCGGCAAGAAGTACCAAAGCTAAAAACCGAGGCACTCCCAGCCTCACCTTTTTCGTCAATCGCGCCATAAATTACTTGCGAATGTTGTAGAA
>USHK01000378.1 GCA_900554375.1 uncultured Sutterella sp. | reverse complement strand
ATCTGCAACGGAAAACTCGTCCTCGTTTTACCTGCAGTGTCTGTGACAGCTCCCCGTCCGAATTCAGAGAAATTCGGGCGAGGCTTCTCGATTCTCTGAGGACTGCTTCGGGTTCCCGAAGACTGACACCCTCTCCACGAGCTACACGTGCGTTGCCGCACGCTTCAAGACGGTCTGCCCAGCCGCCTTCAGTTTCCGGATTCCTTCGGCTCGGATATTGCAGGCGGCATTGACATCACGGTCATGCTGCTGCCCGCATTTGGGGCATGCCCATTGCCGGGTCGAAAGACTCAGCGCTTCTCGCTTGTATCCGCAGGCATGACAGGTTTTCGAACTTGCGTAAAACGTGTCGATTTGCACGAACACTTTCCCTGCCTGTCTTGCTTTATAGGCGAGCATGCTGCAAAGCGTTCCCCATCCGGCATCCGCAATCGCCTTGGCCAGATGGTGATTTTTGAGCATGTTCTTGATCTTCAGGCTCTCCGCGCAGACCGCTTGGTTTTCGTCAATCAGTCGCTTCGAGATTTTGTGCAGCGCATCTGTGCGGGCATTGGCTACCCGCTTGTGCGCCTTTGCCAGCTGTTTGCGTGCTTTTTCACGCCGTCGGCTTCCTTTTGTCGTGCGCGAAAGCTTCTTGGCTTTACGCCTTAGATTCTTCTGTGCACGTTTGATGTGTTTCGGATTGGCTGTCTTTTTGCCGTCCGATTCTATGACCAGATAAGTAATGCCGACATCAATGCCTTCGATCCTGTCCTCGTAGATTTTCGTGATCTGTTCGGTCTCGGGCTTGCCATCTTCATAAAGAACGGCAGCGTAATACGCTCCCGTTGCATCAGCCGACAAGGTGATGCTCTTGACCTTGCCCTCAACCGGACGATGCGTCACGGCTTTGATCCGGCCAATCTTCGGAACCCGTATCCATCCGTCACCTGCAGACACACACGTGCAGTGATAGCTCGACTGCTCGCCTCTGCGGCTTTTCCACCGGGGAAACCGGCTTCTTGCTTGAAGAATCGGTTGAATGCTCCGTCAAGATGTCGCACCGCTTCCTGCAAAGCAATGCTGTCGTAGAGTTTGAGCCAGGAATACTTTCTCGACTTCTTGGCAACGGCAAGCAGCGGCTTGAGATCATGGATCACCGATAGATTGGTGCCGTCACGCTTGTAAAATCGCTGCTTGAGAGCTAGCGCCTTGTTCCAGACAAAACGCACAGCTCCCCACTGTCCCCAGAGGAACTTTTCTTGTTCCTTTGTAGGATAGAGGCGGAATTTGGCAGCGTGAAGCATTTCTGCGGTCAATCTATTATTTGTTTGTACAATAAGGATTGTAGCAATAAATACTTAATGAGCGGTCACAATGTTTGAAGACTATGATCGGCGTCGCCACAGTGTTACGAAGCTATGTGTTCACCTGGTTTTTACAACCAAATACAGGCGAAAGGTGATGACTCCGGAGATTTTGGAAGAAATGAAAATTTCGCTTTCGCTGGCAGCTCAGAAAATAGGATGTCAGACGGTTGAAATCAACGGAGAAGCCGATCATATTCATCTGCTCCTGTTATTTCCGCCAACCCTCAGCATCTCATCCCTTGTCAATACATTGAAGGCTGTTTCTTCGCGCATGATCCGCGCGAGGTACCCCGGTATTCTGCAAGGAGGAAAAACAGGGCTGTTTTGGGCCCGCTCCTATTTCGCTGCGACTGCCGGTGGAGTCACACTTGACATCTTGAAGCAATACGTCGAAAAACAAGGGGCAAAGGATCAATAGCAGACCGCCTATCATCCCCGTCCTGTCGGGCGAGGGTTTCTCGGCGGATTTGGCTAAAATTAGCATCAAGCCGTTTAACGTTAAATCATTTAACGCTATCGAAACTGCCATGAAATTCTACGACCGAGAAAAAGAACTGTCTTTGCTAGACCGCGAGTTCGAGATTGTTCGAAACAAGCGGCTCAGTCGCTTTGTTGTCATCAGCGGTCGCAGACGTGTCGGCAAAACCGCATTGGTCATGAAGGCTGCCGAACGCAATACGGATTTCGTA
>USHK01000377.1 GCA_900554375.1 uncultured Sutterella sp. | reverse complement strand
CGTCTCGTGGGCTCGGAGATGTGTATAAGAGACAGTGTTGTAACCGGATATCAGGCGCTGTTCCGTGGCAATCGTCTGAGCAAAATTTCCCTGCATGTAATAGCTGCTTCCGAGCCAATACAACGCGTCTGGGTAGACTTTCGTTTTGCTGTACTTCTGTGTGATCCCAGAGAAGCATTTAACTGCTTGGTTGGCATCACTCTTTTGGAAAAGCGATAAACAGCGATCAAGTTCCTGCTTTGCAGAAATCTCCCGATCAGAAGCGGCTGCTGCTGCCTTAGCTTTCGGATCCATTTCATTCAGGCGATTTGAAAGATCACCGTAAATGGTCTCGGCGTTTTGTTTTTCTTTACCGACAGAGTTCGTCAAATCCTCAACTTTGCCGCGAAGGGTCTGAACCTCCTTAGTCAGTTTTTCAAGTCGGTCATAAAGCGACATCTGCACTTCCTGCTGGGACTTCAGTTGATCTCGAAGCTCCAAAATAGCCTTTCGAGCTTCATCGTCTCCGAAGAGCGCCCAAGCAGACGTATTGACAGACAACAGAACGGTGCCAAGGAGCACCAGCGCGATTCTTTTCATGTGAGATTACTTGTTGAGCATGTAATGGATATCAACTCTGCGGTTTTCGTAATAAGCCGCTTCGTCATGACCATCGGCCTTGGGTTTTTCTTTACCAAAGCTAATCGTTTCGATTTGCTGTGGAGAAACACCCAGGAGTGTCATACGTTCTTTAACAGCCTCTGCTCTCTTTTGGCCAAGAGCCAGGTTGTATTCACGTCCGCCGCGTTCGTCTGTGTTTCCTTCCAAACGAACGTTCAGGTTCTTGTGAGCGGCCAGGAACTGAGCATGATTCGTAACGACCGGCATTTGGTCAGGAGATACGGTATAGCTGTCGAAATCAAAGTGAACCTCGCGGTTGGCGAGCGGGCCGGTCTTAGAGTTCAGTGCTTCTTCAACAGAAGTTCCGTCTGTGATAGAGCCGGCTTTATCTTTATCCAGATCTACTGTAGAGCAAGCCGAGAGCGAAAGAGCGACAGCTGCTGCGGCTGCGCAAATAGCAAATCTTGAAGAGATCATCTTCTTCGTCCTTTTATTTAATGGTGGGACCCCAAGAGGGTTCGCGAATGTCTCCACTAGTACCCGAGAGTCGGGAACGAGTGCTGCCGTCCGTGGAGACTGTGGACAGAACACCCTTACCTCCAACCTCGGAGGCATAAATAATCATGTTGCCGTTCGGTGAATAACTCGGCGATTCGTTCTTACCGACTTCAGAGAGCGGGATCACATTACCGGTGGCCAAATCCTGCTGAACCAGTTTGAAGTGGCCGCCCGTGCGAACGATATAGGCGACCTGATCGTTCTTCGGACTTACTGCCGGGCTAATCGCATAGGCATTGCCGAAACTGATGCGCTCGGCCGAGCCGCCGCCGACCGGTTTCCTATAAATCTGCGGGTTTCCCCCGCGGTCGCTTGTGAAATAAATGTACTTGTCGTCCGGAGAAAATGCCGGTTCGGTGTCAATGCTGTCCCCGGTTGTAAACTGCCTCAGGTTCTGACCGTTGGCGTCCAGCAGATAAATCTTGGTACCTCCGTCTTTAGACAGAGCCACAGCCAGCGTACCCCCGTCGGGGCTGAAGGCAGGCGCACTGTTGTTGCCTCGGAAGGCGGCAACCTGACGGCGTTTGCCTGTACTCAAGTCATGAATCCAAACGGTCGGTTTGCCTGTCTCGAAAGAGGTGTAGGCAATTTGTCTTCCGTTAGGGGACCAATCAATGGAAATAATCGGGTGTCTGATGCGAAGAGCAACCTGAGGATTGTAGCCGTCGCTGTCTGCAACCATGATGGCGTAGTTGTTCTTCCCTTGTTGGGAAACGTAAGCAATACGAGTCGCGAAGTCGCCCTTTTCGCCGGTCAGGCGTTCAAAAATTCGATCGGCGATCTTATGCGCGTAAAGACGCAGGTCATCCTTCGGAGAAATATAGGAAGCTTCATCGGTTTCCTGCTTTTTCACAGGATCAAAGAGACGGAACTTGATTTCATAGC
>USHK01000376.1 GCA_900554375.1 uncultured Sutterella sp. | reverse complement strand
CACGTAAGGAGTCGTCGGCAGCGTCAGATGTGTATAAGAGACAGTGCCTCTTCTCTGCTCAGTCCGATCACATGCATCAAATAAGCCAATTTACGTGTAATCCAGGGAGCGGCAAAAGACGTACCGTAATTTTTACACTCACTGTAAAGACCGGAGGTTATTAACGGATCTTTTTTCTCACCTCCGAAAGTACAAATATCAGGCTTGGTAAAAAATGAAAGGACGGGCCCGTGGCGAGAATAGTCTGTAGTGTTACCGGATCTCGTGCATGAATTGACCACAATAGAATTAATCGAGTCAGCAGGGCTTCCTATAAACATATCCCCCGAGATTCTCGGAGGTTTATTTGTTGCAGCGATGACAAATACCAAATCTTTTCTGGTAGCCTGAAGCCGATCTAATTCCGCAGCAATATAAGAAATTGTATTTTGGGAAATCTGAGTCCGAGAGCCCAAAGATAAATTCCATACTTTGATCTCAGGATTCTCTTCTACTGCTTTCAATATGTTTCTTAATATAGTGACACCGCTTCCAACTCCTCTCGGTGCAACAGCAAAGTGCCTAACCCTAAACCTTCCGCAACGATCATCCAACTCAGGGTTTAAGGACGGTCCGTCAACGATTAAAGATGTGACTTGTGTACCGTGCTCGAATTCTTCATAAGAAGGAGAAGTCGGCAAGATATCTTTATTGATGAGATTTTCGTATTTCACCCATTTCGAAAAATAAACACGCTCATCAAATTGAGTATCTAGAACTCCAATTTCCGGTTCGAACGAGGGGTCGGGAATCGGTTTCCGAAACAAATCAGACGCACAATCTTCCTCTACATCTTCAAGCTCCAGCTTGGAAAAATCGTTGCAACTCATTGAAATGAGAAAAGGAACTTTTTGAACCAAAGTCTGAAGTTCTTCGGGGGCCGCGATATACGTAAAGTCGTCAAGTTTTTCGAGTCTTTTTGTATCAATGCCCGATCTTTCCAGAATGGACGCTGTGCTTTGCTCAGTCCGATAAAAATTTATAACCTGAGGTATCTTAAAGTCAATCTCGCCCGGAGACGGAAATGAAAAACTTTCAATATAGAAGCTATCCCTTATAACAGCCCTAAACTTAGAAGCAGAGATGTCGGTCAAATTGCCTGCCTGTAGAGTTTTCATCCCTTCACCGGAAATACTTCCTTCGAAGGCTTCATCTAAAGCTTCGGAGGTTTGGAGCAAAGAAACTATTGCCCTATTTAAAGTCTTTTCGTTCAAGTAATAAGTGATGATATGCTGGGTTCTTTCCTTCAATAGCTGCGGAGCCTTATATCTTGCTCCCCGAATTTGGTTTTCCGCATCCTTTCCAAATAAATAAGATAACCGATTGGATTTAGCCACAACCTTTCTATGAACTACATCGACCAATTTACCTTCAAAGAAGTCGAAGCTTTTCCATTTCTGAAGAATTTCTTTAAGCTGTGCCGCCAAACTCTTTAAATGCTCAGAGGTCACAACTTCCTTCGTAGGAATTGTTGCGGGCCCCATACCATTAACCCACTTTGGAGTCTGAATTAAGGGCGCTCCTGAAAGTCGTAATAATTTATTCATTCTTTGACCTGTCTTTAATTGTTCTTGCTACTTTGCTTTTAGAAAGAGTGGTCAAAAGTTCGATTTCTCGATAAGAAAAACCCAATTGGGACAGCTTTGCAACGTCTGTACCAAAGTCATAAAGCGAGTTAAAAATCCTTCTCAAATGTTCTGACGGGTCTTTAGGATCGCTAAACGCAAAAGAAGTCCTAAAAATATTTTTCAGATCTCCTAACGTTACTTTTTTCGATGAATTAGACAAAAGTTTTGCGACAAATTCCGAGTACATCTGCTTAGTACCGAATTTTTCCCCTATGACGGAATAAAGTTTTTCTCCGGCTTCCACCATGTCTTGTTTAGAGAATCGACCGAAATCAACTTTGTAATCAAAACGCCTCAAAAGAGCAGGGTCGAACGAACTCTCTAAATTCGTCGCTGCCAAGATCACAACCTGTCTCTTATACACATCTGACGCTGCCGACGACTCCTTACGTGTAGA
>USHK01000375.1 GCA_900554375.1 uncultured Sutterella sp. | reverse complement strand
GTCGGCAGCGTCAGATGTGTATAAGAGACAGGCCTAAGATTTCAATAATGGCATGTCTAAAGCATTCTTTGTCATACGTCAGGGCTCGCTTCCGTGAAATGAACGGGACGAATATAAAGATTAGACCGATGCCGATACTCACGGGAATTGTGATTCTTCCCCAAACGCTTTCGGGGATTGAAATCAGCGCCAGCAAGACGCCTGCCAAAACAAAACTTCCTCCGACGAGCCACATCATAAAAGCATCTGTCAGATGTTCAAATCGACCGATTTTGCTCACATCTGCTTCAATACGATCAATTTGATTAAAAACGTGAACCGCTTCTTTACGGCTTATGCCGGCTTCGCGCGTCAGCGTACCGATGGGCAGCGTATTCAGATAGTCCCATTCTTTTTTGGACAGAGCCGAGGGAGATTCAATCAACTGATTTAAAAGCGCGGCGATCTTTAGTCCCTCATCCGTGTCTTCCTGGTAATAATGAGTGTGAGACATATTTTGCGTGTGGTTCGTTTCTTTTGTCGTCAATACGCTCATTGTATCTTTCCAAACACAGAATCTGACGCTTTGCATCCTAAGTTGTGCGTCTTCTTTCAATTTGCAGAAGAATTTGATGCCAAGTGATAAAAAGAAACCGCTCCGATCGTAAGAGAAAGGAGCGGTAAGAAATGGGTATTACCTATAAGGGCGCTTACATCAGGAAGAGCCAAGTAAGAACCAGGAAAATCGGAACCAAAATACCGTACGACCAGGCCATGAAACCAAAGAAGGACGGCATCTTAATACCGCGGTTCTGAACGATACTGACAACCATGAAGTTAGGTGCATTGCCGATATAGGTCATGGCACCCATAAAGACGGCACCCATAGAAATAGCCATCAAGGTGTGGGCACCTGTCGTCATAAGGTAAGCAGGATCACCGCCGGCCAAATTGAAGAAGGCTAGGTATGTCGGGGCGTTATCCAGGAAGCTGGAAAGCATACCCGTGAGCCAGAAATATGCGGCGTTGACAGGCTGTCCGTCGGAACCGGTCACCAAGGCAACCACCGGAGCAAAGGCTCCGTGAGATCCGGCGCGAAGCATTTCCAGAACCGGCACAATCGTGACAAAAATACCGAAGAACAATTTACCGACTTCCAGGATCGGTTCCCAGGAGAACTGGTTGGCGTCACGATATTCTTTCTTAGTCAGGATCAGAGAAAGAATGGCGGCTGTCGCGAAAATACCGTCGCGGATAATGGATTCAAGCGCGATATGCAGTCCGAGGAAGTGGTATTCGACACCGGTCTTCCAGAAGCCGGACATCAGCACGGCACCGACAATACAGGCAAGGAGAAGGAAGTTGATCGATCCTTCGAAACCGAACGGAACGTAAGCAACAGGCTTCTTGAGTTCGTCGTTGTCTCTGAGCTCTTTCTTGTACAGCCAAGTATCAAGAAGGAAGTAAATGATCAGAAGCAGCCCTACCGCCAGACCGGTCACTTCCCAAAGGTGAGCTGCAGTCCAGAAGAAGGTCACGCCGCGAAGGAAGCCGAGGAACAAGGGAGGATCGCCCAAAGGAGTAAGAGAGCCGGCGATATTGGCGACAATAAAAATGAAGAAAATATAGGTATGCATCTGATAATGGCGTCTTCTGTTAGCGCTTAACAAAGGACGAATCAGGAGCATCGCAGCACCGGTGGTACCCATCAGGTTAGCTAGAATTGCACCGCTTAAGAGAAAAGTTGTGTTGAGCCAGGGCTTGCCGACAAAGGACCCTCTCAGATGAATGCCCCCTGCCACGATATAAAGAGAACCAACGAAAATGATGAACGGTATGTAATCTCCGATCAAGGCATGCGCAAGTGCTTCAACAGAAGTCTGCGTTCCGAAGAACATGAAGAGCGGAACGGCTGCCAAAACTGCCCACATCAAGGCAACTTTGCCATAGTTTTTGTGCCAGAAATGTGCAAAAAGCAGAGGTCCCAGCGCAATGCTGAGCAAAATGCCGGCGAAAGGAATCGCCCAGCATAAGCTTAGTTCGGCTCCGGGAAGCGCCGCATGGGCAGAGATCGGGAGCAGGCCGGATAATGCCGATACAGCCC
>USHK01000374.1 GCA_900554375.1 uncultured Sutterella sp. | reverse complement strand
ACGAGATTCATGAGCGTCTCGTGGGCTCGGAGATGTGTATAAGAGACAGCTGTGTCAAAGCAGTTAAAGGTGCATTAGAAAAAATTCCGGGCGTTGTTTCTGCCGACGCATCGTTGGAGCGAAAGAGTGCCGTTATTAGCTCAGACCGTGCCTTGTCTGAACAGGAGGTAACGGACGCAGTCAAGGCAGAAGATTATGAAGTGACGTCTTTTGAAAGGACTTCCGCACCAAAGGAAACCGTTTCTATCAAGATTGACGGCATGATGTGCGAGCACTGCGTGAAAGCTGTTACCAAAGCGCTCTCCGCCATTGACGGCGTCACGGTGCAGTCGGTTTCGCTCGAAGACGGAGTCGCTAAAGTTGATGTTCTGGAAGGTTTTGATACGGAAAAACTGAAAGCTCCTATTGAGGACGAGGGTTATCAGGTCGTCAGCATTCAATAGCTCATCAACTAAGTAACCCTATTGGGCCGAGGCAGATTTAGTTCTCCTCGGCTCTTTGTTCAACCGGATTAGCCAAGATTGTTTCGAAAGCCCGTCTAATGTAGGAGAGCAATTCTTCCGTGAATGGCGGTTTTTGCGCAGATGAGGCATAGGCGGCCCAAATATCTACCAGCATTCCTTGATACTCAGGAAGAACGACCTCTAATCGGCATTCGAGGACATGAATGAGCGAGTCGGAGATCTGAAGCAGAACTCAATGTGTTTAGCTCTATGAACGGTCTTGGTCTTTATAATGACTTTTTTTAAGCTTTGTAAGATTATTTGATGAAGTTTCTCGCTTTTGTTCTTCCCTTTATTCTCGTTCCAACCGTCCCTTCTTTTGCAAACAGCTTAGTGTCGCCTAGACAAAACCAAACGTTTCAAAGTTTTAACAAAGCTAAGAAGGCACTAGAACAATTTGTTGTCCCTGGCCATAGAGTTACGCTTTATTGTCAAGCACCCTTTGATGAAAATAAAAATATCCGACTTCCTTCGGGGTTTGAGACTGCTTTGCATCAAAAGCGAGCCTCACGTATTGAGTGGGAACATGTAGTGCCGGCGGAAAACTTCGGAAGATTTTTTACTGAATGGCGTGAGGGCTCTCCAAGGTGCATCGACAACAAGGGGAGGGCATTTAAAGGAAGAAAGTGCGCAGAAAAAGAAAATGTTATGTTTCGGTACATGCAAAGCGACATGTATAACCTTTATCCGGCGATCGGGTCTGTGAATGCGGAAAGAGGAAATAAGAACTTTGAGGTCCTTCCTAGTAGCATTCCCAATACATTCGGTTCTTGCGCTATGAAAATTGCGGGTAACAAGGCAGAGCCTCCTCAAGCTTCAAGAGGAGTAATTGCGAGGACTTATAAGTACATGGCCTACGCGTATCCAGATTATTTTCGAATGAGTTCGAGTCAAACCCGGTTGATGGATGCTTGGGATAAAGCCTATCCGGTCCAAAAGTGGGAATGTGAAAGAGCAAAGAAAATTAAGGCGCTCCAGGGTAACGAAAACCCATTTGTTTCGAAAGCCTGTAACCAGTGAGAGACTGTTTTCAATCTTCCTCAATCATTTTTTTGTTTTTTTAAAGAGGTGATAACTTCTGGCTCTTTCCAACGGTAGTTTTGATTTAACCAAGATTTGTTGTCGTATGAAAACTTACATTTGATTCCTGCTAGATCCAAGAGCAAGAAAGAGAGCCAATCCGCTCTAAAAGGTCTGCTCAATAAAAGTTCACGCTTTTGCGCGAGGTTTTTATTATTGCTCCAAAAAAGGAAAGGAATTGTATAACCCCCAAGGGTTTTTGAGGAGTGGCCAACAAAATCACTTCGGTTTCCTGATTCTGCCCCATGGTCGGAAAGGTAAATCCAATCGCAAGGAGTGTTTTTTGTAGCCTCCTTCGTTATTAGAAGAGTTTCAGAAATGATTTTGTCCTGATATAACATTCCAAGGTTATATTGCTCTTTAAGAATCAGCGTTCTTTGCGAACGCCCCATTGCTTTTAAGGACTTGCCAACATCGTCTTCCTTATTCCATGTTGCTTTGATTCCTGTCTCTTATACACATCTCCGAGCCCACGAGACGCTCGTGAATCTCGTATGCCG
>USHK01000373.1 GCA_900554375.1 uncultured Sutterella sp. | reverse complement strand
TCTACACGTAAGGAGTCGTCGGCAGCGTCAGATGTGTATAAGAGACAGGTATTTGTATTTACGATCTTTTTGTTGGGACTGCTTACCTTCACAGGCTTTTTGTACTTTCAGTTGAGAAGACGGTCGGCCCAGCTCATAAAGACACTAAAAGACAAATTTCATGCCGACCGAGCGATGAGAGAAACTGAGGCGCGGCTTCTCTCCCTGCAAAAAATCACAACGATCGATCATATGAGTTCGATGATCGCCCACGAATTGCCTCAGCCGCTGGGAGCAATTTTGGCGTATTCCGAGGGACTGCTTCGTCTTCAAAAAACCGGCTCCGTTGATGATGAGCTTCTTACGGAGATGCTTATAAAGATCGTTTTTCAAACACGCAAGGCAGAGGAAATTGTGGCCTCCGTCCGTTCTTACGCCAAAGAGCGAAAACTGAAAAAATCGCCTCTGCGTGTCAATGAAGTTGTGGCAGAGGCCGTTAAAGATTTCACATCAACTCTTCAGGACTATCCCCTTCAAATTCAATTTGAAGAGGATCCTCATTCTCCGATTTGCAGCTTGGCACCGTTAGAGTTTGAGCTAGCGGTTTTTAATCTTCTTAAAAACGCAAAAGAGGCTTTAAAGGCTCAGAACGCTGATGAACCAAAAGTATTCGTAAAGCTTTCGAGTTGTGGAACGCATTGCTTTGTCGATATCGCAGATAATGGAGCGGTCATTTCCGACTCCGATTTTGAGCGCATGGGTTCGGTTTTTAAGTCCGGAAAAGCTTCCGGTCTTGGGATTGGCCTATCGATAGTCCGTTCGATCGTGCAAAATCACAATGGCAGCTTGGTGCTGGAAAGAGGTAAGGACGGCGGTCTGATTTGCAGAATTCGTTTACCGATACTCGACGTCGAGTAGGATTTTTGGACACTGTGAGCATTGGTGATTTTATTTCCCCTCCTTCTTGCCGAGCTTCAGAATGCTAAACGGAATCCAGTGCGAAAACATGACAAATGTTCCGGTATGTCCGGACGATTGCATTTTTAGTTAGGCGTTTGAACGTGCATGAAATAAAAAGGCCGCTCTAAGGGGGAGCGGCCGAAAACCCATAAAACTCTATTAATTGCCGGCGAGTTTTTTTAAACGAGCAACTAAGGAGGATTCTTCTCCTCTCATCGGACGATGGGTTTCGCTCTTGGACGGTGAAGCCGCAGCCGGTCTTTCTTCGATACCGGCCTGCGCGTCGGCGTTAGCAAGATTTTCGTTCATGATTTCGTCCATGACGGAACCTTTTGCAGGCGTATTCTGATTTTGCTGTGTCACTGTTTCATCTCCATTGGATTGCGGTCCGTAGGCAGCTCTGCCGTAGGGGCCGTAAATATCAGCTCCGGGTTCCGGGACTTTTTCTCCCGGGAAGCTCGGCGCGCGAAGTCCATAATAATTCGGGTACGGAGAGGAAGGCAAGAGCAGCATCAGTAAAACTACGAGATTTAGAAGGGGAATTAGCTGGGCGATGACCCAAAATCCGCTGTGGTTCCTGTCATGCAGACGTCGAACCGTTACTGCTAGGGACGGAAAGAAAATCGCGATGCAAAAGATCAAGTAAAGGCTCCCGAAAATTAAAGCGAGAACAGGATCTTTCGGAAAAACAGGCACTCCTTCTGACATAGCTTCTTCCGGAATGTCAACAAGCTTGGATATAAACCAGAAGGCCCATAAAATCAAAAGGTTGATGATAGTAAAAGACCAATATTCAGTACGGGAAGCGCGCCCCTGAAACGTAAAGTATTTACTGAAGCAGTAGCGATACCACTGGAAAAACATGTTTTACTCCTTTGTTCTAGATTCATTGTATTTGGGATCAGAAGCATTTGCCTGTCGAGGCTCCAAAACGTGCAGTCAAAAATCTTGCGTCGTTCCCTGACGAAAATTCCTGAAACCAATAGAATCTCAGAAAACATTGAGGCCGATTTATGAGAACCATTCAAAAGTTTTTCTTCTCCGCTGCGTTAGCAGGTTCTGCACTCGTCTTGGCAGGGTGCCAAACCGCAGAGCCTTACGTCTGTCTCTTATACACATCTGACGCTGCCGACGACTCCTTACGT
>USHK01000372.1 GCA_900554375.1 uncultured Sutterella sp. | reverse complement strand
GCGACCACCGAGATCTACACGTAAGGAGTCGTCGGCAGCGTCAGATGTGTATAAGGGACAGAGTGAGGATTATATGAAGCTTCCACTGCAAGTTAGTTTCCACGGTATTGATCGTTCTGAAGCTCTTGAAAATTTAATCGCAAAAGAAGTCGAAGGACTCCACAAGTTTGATGCTGATCTGATCAGCTGCCGCGTTGCCGTTGAAAGCGAAGGCCGCCACCAGAACCAAGGCAGAGAATGCAGCGTTCGTGTTTCTCTCAATGCCCCCGGCCACGAATTCATCATGAACACGAAGAACGAAGATGCCCACGCAGCCGTTCGCGCTGCTTTTGACTCTTTGGCCCGTCAGGTCAAAGACAATGCTGCAAAGCGCAGAGGCAATTAATCCTCTTTTCTGCTTGATGCAATCGAAGACTCTTCTCTGAGTCTCCCACCCGCCCGGCTGATGTCGAGGCGGGTTTATTTTTGGTCGCATTCTGGAGTTGCCTTTCGTTTCGATTTCAAACATTCCCTCACAACTGATTGATTTTCTTGAAATCTTGACGAGAGTATAGTTAACAATACCAAAGTGCCGTCTTTAAAAATCACCTTCAGATTCCACCATAGGCGGCCCTCTCCGTTAACTTGGAAGAACATGCAGACTAAGAACAACGCAAAAGAATTAATCTCCGTCCGCGGAGCAAAGCAAAACAACTTAAAGAATATCGACGTTTCTTTCGAACACGGCAAGCTAACCGTCGTCACCGGCGTCTCCGGCTCGGGCAAATCCTCCTTGGTTTTTGACACCCTATATGCCGAAGGCCAGCGACGCTATGTCGAAACTTTCAGCCCTTACGTTCGTCAGTTCATGGACCGTATGGATCGGCCAAAAGTAGATAAAGTTGAAGGCGTACCTCCGGCCATCGCGATTGACCAGACTAATCCGGTTAGAAATTCCCGCTCTACGGTGGGCACGATGACGGAGATTAACGACCATCTGAAGATGCTCTTTTCTCAGGCATCTTCGCTTTACTGCCGCGGCTGCGGCCGTCCGGTTCGTGAAGAGAGTCCTCAAGACATCTGGGAAGAAATCGCTGAGCGCTTAGAAAACGTTTCTCCCGATGCGCGCCTGAGCGTTTGCTTCCATGTACATGGCCCCGCTTCTCTTCCTCCCGAAACTGCCATTGCCGGTCTGGAGGCTCAGGGCTTTACGCGATGCACCGTAGTTTCTCAGGACAAAACGAATGGATCTGATATTGAAGTCATTGCTGATCGCTTTAAACCGTCCGTCACACGCAGCCGTGCCGTAGAAGCCGTCGAAACGGCACTGCGCCTCGGCAAAGGTTTGATGGAACTCAAAGTCCGCATCCCAGGCGCTGATGAAAAAGTTTGGAAATTTTCCGCCGCTCTCACTTGTCCGGAATGCGGGATCTCCTATGCTCGTCCTCATGATTCGACCTTCAGCTTCAATTCTCCCTTAGGCGCCTGTGACACTTGCCGCGGGTTCGGAAGAATTATCGGCGTGGACTACGGTTTGGTCATTCCTGATGAAAGCCTCTCCATTAAAGAAGGCGCCGTCAAACCTTGGAACACGGAAAGCTACTCGGAATGCAAGGATGACCTCTTACGCTATGCCGCCGAACGCGGACTTGATGTCAACAAGCCTTATCGTGATCTTACCCAGGAAGAAAAAGACTGGGTCTGCTTCGGCGATCCCAAATGGACAAGCTTCCGCTCTAAACGATGGTACGGCGTTAAACACTTCTTTGAATGGCTGGAAACGAAAGCCTACAAGATGCACGTCCGTGTCATGCTCTCCCGCTATCGCAGCTACACGGCTTGCCCGGACTGCCACGGCGCTCGTCTCAAACCCGATGCGCTGCTTTGGCGTATCGGCACCAAAGAGAACGCTAATCATGCGTTAGGCAATCGTCAGCGCTGGCGTCCTGCCAACGCCACATTCTCCGAGGCCATCCTTCGGGATCTCCCCGGATTAAACATCCGTGATCTGATGCTCCTTCCGATCGAAAGACTCAGAATTTTCTTCGATGAGATAAAGCTTTCTCCGGCGATCGAAGAAGGATGCAGCATGCCTGTCTCTTATACA
>USHK01000371.1 GCA_900554375.1 uncultured Sutterella sp. | reverse complement strand
AAGAGACAGGTTAAAGCCTAAGAGTTTGGCAGTGTAATTTCTGTCGATGTCATAAGAAGTCGAACCCATCGAGCATCCGCCCAACGGGCAGAGATTTAGAGAATCCCAGACGTTGGCATAACGCTTGTAGTCTCTTGCCAATCCAGCCAACACAGCAGAAAGGTAATGAGCAAAGGAAACCGGCTCGGACGGCTGCATGTGGGTGTAGCCTGAGAAAACGGCATCATAGTTGTCCCGAGCTAGTGCCAGAATAGTCTTGCGCATCTTATTGAACATACCGGCAAGCTGAAGGTAATACTTTCTCGTATCCATGCGGACCACTGTGGCGCCTAAGTCATTGCGGCTTCGGGCCGTGTGCTGCTGACCGCCGGCTTCCATGCCGATCATTTTGATTAAGCGGCCTTCCAGGTTGGTATAGAGGTCTTCAATGTTTTCGCTGAAGTCAGGGAGGATGCGGTTCTGCTGGATTTCGTCCGTAGCTTTGAGAATCTTCTTTCCGACTTCTTCCGAGATGATGTGCTGCTTGCAAAGCATTAAGACATGCGCGCGATTGATATCGAGCATCGTGTCATATGAATGTTCGAAGTCGGATCTTGCGATCGGATCATTAATGTACTTAATGATTTCCTGAGCCAGAGGCTTAGAAATTTTGCCGCGGCTGAAATCCTTTGCTTGTTCTGCCATTTTGTAATTCTCCTTCGGATTACGGGATTGAGTCATTTCTTAGTCGTAAACACTAAGTATTCGTTTTAACGGTGGTTTCTTTATCGATATTCTTCGCCGAATGCAAAAGAACCACAAAAATTATGCATAATAGGAATAATCATGTTGCAAACTAAATCATCATGGCCACCCTCTCTCCGCGTTCCTTCCTCGTGACAGAAACGATTGATCTTCTTCTCTATATCAGCAAAACTCAATCGTTTACCGAGACCTCCCGCCTGATGGGACTTTCTCAATCTATGGTTTCCCGCAAACTCAGCGCCTTTGAAGCGGCGACCGGCATCACCGCCGTAGACAGAAGCAGCCGCCCCGTCAAACTGACGCCGGAAGGAAAAATCCTTCTTGAGGCTCTTATGCCCTATATCGAAGGGCTTCCGGTGGTTTTAGATAAACTTCAAACCGACAACAATATTAAGAGAAAGCTCAGAATCGGCTTTGTTGATACCTTTACCCGGTATATCGCTTGTCACGTGATTAAAGAGATAGCTCCGGTCGTCGCACAGTGCACTGCTTTATCCGGGACCAGCGACCATTTGCTGCATTGTTTTAAGCGGGACGAGCTAGATGTTTTTATTACCTCCGACCCATCCTTAGGGTTAGAAAATGTCAGGCAACAGTTCTTTTACGGAGAGCCGTCACTACTCGCCTACCCAGCCTCAGCTCATTTCCCGGAAGGCAATATCGACTGGTCGCATTTGCGGTTTTGCGGCCTTCCTTATATAGGACTCACTACCGGAAGCGGCGGAGGGAAACTCTTTGATAATTTTCTTCTGACACACAATATTCCTCTCCACCAACGGATCAACGTTGACAGCACCTCAGTCCTACTCGAACTGATTAACGAGGGTATGGGGTGGGCCATCACGAGACCGGCGGGCATTATCCAGCACTGGGGAACGATTCCGAACATTAAGTTAGCACCGATGCCGAAGCCTCTTCTCTCCCGTGAGCTGTATTTGGTTTCCAAGAAATCTTTTCCTTTCGATCTCTTTCGACTCATTGTCGAATCGTTGGTCCGTATTACGAGGGACCGATTAGCGAAAAGGACAATTGAGTTTGCGCCTTGGTTAAGAGAGGATATCTACACGATAGATCTCGATAACGACAAAAAAATCCCTTATTCGTCATTATTCAAACATGAAGAAATCATTCGCTAAATATCTTTCGGTTTTCGTAGAAGATTTGCTTTTTAGTCCTGAGGATCAAATCTATTGGTCCGCAGAACATTTAGGACTCAACGGAACAAAACTGCAGGTGCCTTCTAACGAAGGTACCGTTCTTCGTCTGACAAAGCCGAATGTTGAAACGAAAGGCTCTGTTATTTACCTGTCTCTTATACACATCTGACGCTGCCGACGACTCCTTACGTGTAG
>USHK01000370.1 GCA_900554375.1 uncultured Sutterella sp. | reverse complement strand
GGGTGTGGTTAAGACGTCCGTTCATCTTCTTTTGGACGGCGTCCCCGAAAACATTCCTTATCAGGAAGTTGGATCAACACTTGAAGCTATACCGGGTGTTTATGCCGTGCATGATCTGCATATTTGGGATATGACTGCCAACGAAGCTGCGCTTTCCTCACATATCGTTTTGGAGCGCATGGATGAATGGCCCCAGGTATTGGAAAAGGCTCGAGCTGTGCTCGAGGAAAAGTACGGGATCTCCCATATCACGCTCCAGCCTGAGCCTGTCGAGGAAATGAAAAAGCGTTTTAAGTGCATTGACGAATAGCGGTACAGCGGACTTGTATCAAACCGTCAGGAGAGGCTTTTTGGAAGTTACAAATAGGTTTCCGA
Source organism: uncultured Sutterella sp. (assembly GCA_900554375.1). GTDB lineage: Bacteria > Pseudomonadota > Gammaproteobacteria > Burkholderiales > Burkholderiaceae_F > Parasutterella. The sequence goes on along the minus strand of USHK01000370.1, from coordinate 1,722 downwards.
CCGCTATAATTGACTGAATTTTGTAAAGCCACGTCTGCTCATTTGAAGCGCGTCTCTTTTTTTTTTCTGTTGAGAATAAGATGACGAAATATGTATTTGTTACCGGCGGTGTAGTTTCCTCCCTGGGGAAGGGTATTGCAGCAGCTTCCCTGGCCGCCATCCTTGAGTCACGCGGGCTCAAGGTCACAATCATCAAAATGGACCCCTACATCAACGTCGACCCCGGCACGATGAGTCCCTTCCAGCACGGTGAAGTTTTCGTGACCGAAGACGGAGCTGAAACCGATTTGGACTTAGGTCATTATGAGCGCTTCATCACGCCGAAGATGCACAAGGCGAATAACTTTACGACCGGCCAGATCTATCGTAACGTTCTGCGCAAAGAACGCCGCGGTGAATATTTAGGTAAGACTGTTCAGGTCATTCCGCATATCACCAATGAAATTCAGGACTTCATTGCCCGAGGCGCTCATGCTGCCGGAGATCCCGATATTGCATTAGTTGAAATCGGGGGTACTGTCGGTGACATCGAGTCCCTTCCGTTCCTTGAAGCCGTTCGTCAGCTTTCTCTGAGAGCAGGCCGAAACAACACCTGTTTCATTCATTTGACGCTTGTTCCTTACATTGCCAGCGCCGGTGAATTAAAGACAAAACCGACACAACACTCTGTCGGTGAATTGCGCAAGATCGGTATTATCCCCAACGTTCTGCTTTGCCGAGCCGATCGCAAGATTCCGGACGACGAAAGAGCAAAGATTTCTCTGTTTGCTAATGTTCCGATGGATGCCGTCATCTCTGTTTGGGACGTGGATACGATTTATAAAGTTCCGATGATGCTGCACGAGCAGGGCCTAGACGAAATCGTCTGCCGCTGCTTGGACCTCAATCCGAAACCTGCAGATCTTTCTGCCTGGGATAAGGTTGTGGACCGACTTGAACATCCGAAAGACAGGGTCAAACTTGCCATGATCGGCAAATATGATTTGAAGGACTCCTACAAGTCTCTGAACGAGGCCCTGATTCACGCCGGTATTCACACAGGTCACAAGGTGGATGTCACCTTCATTGAGGCTGAAATTCTTGAAAAAGAAGGTACGGACTGCCTCAAGGGCATGGACGCGATTCTGGTACCGGGCGGCTTCGGCAAACGCGGCACCGAGGGCAAGATCAAAGCCATCGAATACGCTCGTAAGAACGATATTCCTTACTTGGGCATCTGCCTCGGAATGCAGCTGGCTGTCATTGAATTTGCCCGCCACGTCTGTGGTTTGGGCGGCGCAAACTCCACCGAGCTAGATCCGGAGACTCCTCATCCGGTTGTCGCTTTGATTACCGAATGGAAAGATCACACCGGCGTTATCGAAAAACGCGACGAAGACAGTGACCTCGGCGGTACGATGCGTCTGGGCAAACAGGTTGTTCCGGTTAAGCCCGGAACCCTTGCAGCTGAAATTTACGGCAAAGAAGTCGGCGAACGTCATCGCCATCGCTATGAAGTGAATAACTCCTATTGCGATCAGTTCGAGAAAGCCGGTATGGTGATTTCTGCTAGAACGCCTGGTGAAAACCTTCCTGAGATCATGGAATTGCCTGATCATAGCTTCTTCATCGGTGTTCAGTTCCATCCGGAATTTACCTCCTCTCCGCGTTTCGGTCACCCGCTGTTCAATAAATTTATTGAAGCGGCCGCTAAGTACCACAAAGACTGTCTATTATACACAT
>USHK01000369.1 GCA_900554375.1 uncultured Sutterella sp. | reverse complement strand
GTCGGCAGCGTCAGATGTGTATAAGAGACAGTCTGCAGACACCTCATTTTCAGAAGTACAAAACATCTACGCTGAGCATGGTCGAAAAACTTGAGTTAGTTGATATGAATCCGCTGGATGCAAAAGCGATGCCGTCGATTTTCAGAAAACTCAAGAAGACAAAATGAAAGATGAGTTTTCGAGTTTGAGCTTAGTCTCTGCATCCTTACTGAACTTTCATTACTCATGAGGCGAAATATCCGAATAGCAGTTTTTGCTGAATAATCTTTTCCAAGTTTGTTTGTGGCTTTTTGAGTAATGGATTTACCTAGGGGTTCACGGGATTCCTGCTGAAAATCGACCCAATGTGGGTTTGACTGTGGCATGATGATCAGAATGGCCGCGGCGTGTACGCGGTGACGAATTCTTCTATTGGAGTCTATTAAATGTTGATGAAAAAGCTGCTTTGGACAGCGTGCGCTGCAATCGCACTGACTGCTTCCGCCGGAATTAATGCTGAAGAGTATGTCGTCGGAACAGGCGCTACTTATCGTCCTTTCGAATATGAAACACCGCAGAAAGAGCTCGTCGGCTTCGACGTCGATCTGATGCGCGCTATTGCCAAGGCCGAAGGTTTTGACGTTAAGTTCATCAACACACCATGGGAAGGCATTTTCGCAACTGTCGATAAGGGTGACCGCGACATCATCATGTCCGGTATCACGATTACCGACAAGCGTAAGCAGGTCGTTGATTTCTCCAAACCCTACTTCCTGGCCCATCAGCTGATCCTGACCGACAAGTCCGTTAAGATCAACAAGCTTTCCGACCTCTCCAAAGGCAGCGTTGCTGTGGTGAGCGGTTCTGCCGGTGACGTTGCAGCTTCCAAAGCATTCGGCAAAGCTTCCACAAGAATTCGTCGTTTTGACAATACTCCGCTTGCGCTCGAAGAGCTGAACCAGGGCGGAGTGGTCGCTGCGATTGGCGATATCGGTGTTCTGGCTTTCTATGCCCGCAACAATCCCGACAAACATTTCAATATGACTCGCGACCCTGCTTTTGAAGAACAATATTTCGGCATTGCTGTTAAGAAAGGTAACCAGAAGCTGATCGAAAAGATCAACGCCGGTCTTGACAAAGTCATTGCCAGCGGTGAATACAACAAGATTTACCGTAAGTGGTTCGGTACTGATGCACCGAAACTTCCTCAGTAACAGGAACTAACCAATGAAATTGCCCGATCTACATGATCGGGTAATTTTTAAATAAAATCTCGGGAATTTTTAATACCAAGGAGCGAACGTGGGCGGATTTCGGTACGAAGTAATTACAGAATATTGGCCTCTCTTCTTAGAAGGCGCCAAGATGACCATCCAGATTACGGTGATTTGCGTCACCTTGGGTGTGATTTTGGGTATGGCTTTAGGCATGGCTCGACTGGCTGATGCAAGACATTCCCCTTGGAAGCAGATCCTTAAGTATTGTGTTCGCTGGCCGGTGACGGTGTACGTGAGCTTCTTCCGCGGCACACCGCTCTTTGTTCAGATTCTGCTGATGCAGTTTGCGATCCTGCCGTTCTTTATTCATCCCACAGAGGGACTGTTAATATCCGGAGACCTTGCCCGTGAGATTCGTTCCACCTACGGCGCGATGCTTGCCGGTATCGTGGCCATCACATTAAACGCAGGTGCTTACCTTTCCGAGGTTTTCCGCGCCGGTATCCAGTCATTGGATAAAGGGCAGATGGAAGCAGCTCGCTCGGTCGGTATGACTTACTGGCAGGCCATGTTCCACATCATCCTGCCGCAGGCATTCCGCCGCATGCTTCCGCCGTTAGGAAACAACGCGATTGCTATTTTGAAAGATTCTTCGCTGGTTTCTGCGATCGGTTTAGCCGAACTGGCTTACGCAGCACGTACCGTTGCCGGTGCAACAGCCCGTTACTGGGAACCTTACATCACGATTTCTCTGATGTACTGGGTCATGACGTTAGGTCTGGCTTATCTTGTGAAGAAGATGGAACAACGCTTGGGTAAAGGAGACGACAACAGATGAGCGACAACAAGACCGAAAAGAAACCGGTTATCCTGTCTCTTATACACATCTGACGCTGCCGACGAC
>USHK01000368.1 GCA_900554375.1 uncultured Sutterella sp. | reverse complement strand
ACGAGATTCATGAGCGTCTCGTGGGCTCGGAGATGTGTATAAGAGACAGGGAAGCGGGTTCTTCTACGTTGCTTTAGGCCTTCCGATCACGATTATTCCTTTGGCAATTGTAGGCATTTTGGCAAGAACTCGTTACCACATGAATTTTCATTCTATTACGGGTCTTTTGGCAGGATGCTCAACCAATACATCCCTGTTGGGATTTGCTTCCAGTTTGTCGGATAAAGGTATCGCTCTGATTTCTTATTCAACGGTTTATCCGTTAGCGATGTTCTTTAGAATCATCTCGGGACAAGTGCTCCTAATGCTTTTTTGGACAGCTTGAACAAAAAACTTCAGGCGGTTACTTAGAGGTTGCCGGTGTATACGTACTTTAGCTTCTTCTCCGCAATCGCCTGCAGTTTGTAAATTGTCTCCGACGGAGTGGGAGGGAGATCATCGACCTTGTATCTCGGGAAAAACCGGCTTAAATGCAGCGGAATTTCAGGCGAAATGGATGCAATCCACTCAGCTTCTCGTTCCATTTCTTCCGGATCATCGTTCTTTGTCGGGATCACCAGCGTTGTCAGCTCAACGTGACACTTATGTTCAACGGCAGCCTTGATAAATTCCTTGACTGTGTCGAACTCGCCCTTAACATAGCGATAAAACTCATCAGAAAAGCCTTTCAGGTCGATATTCAGCGCGTCGACGTGCGGAAGAAGTTCATCAGCGTACTTTCTAACGAGGGCGCCGTTTGTGACAACCACAGATTTCAATCCGGCTTCATGAAGAAGTTTGGATGTGTCCCGAATAAATTCAAAACATACCGTCGGTTCGTTATAGGTAAAAGCCACACCGATGTTTCCGGGCTCTTGCCTGCTCAAATCAACGGCTAGATCCGTCAGGCCCTCAGGCGTAATCAAACGGTGGGGGCAACTGTCAGGTCCGGCCATCGAAATTGACGCATTCTGGCAGTAAGGACAGCGTAAGTTGCAGCCGTAGCTTCCGTAGGAAAGGATATAAGTTCCGGGGCAGAAACGCATCAGCGGCTTCTTTTCGATCGGATCCAATGCCAGAGAGGTCGCCTGCCCGTAATTAATGGGGACGATCTTTCCGCCGATATTGGATCTTGCTCTGCAGAAGCCGATTTGACCTTCTCTGAGCCTACAGAACTTAGGGCAAACGTCACATAGAACTTGTTCGCGGTTCATATTAAGAATGTCTTACGACTTTGAAGCGATACAGTTGAACGGATTCGTTTTCCGGAATACCGGCTTTTTGTTTGGCGATGCTGACTTGCTGAGCGATGGTATCAACGCCTTCAAGATCCGGCAGCAGCAGGCCGCGCCGGCTTCCTTTTTCAACAATGACGCCGTAAACCTTAGGATCTAGTTCGTCTTCGGAAGAGATCTTTTCTGCCGGTTCCAATACATCAACCTTATATACGAGGTATTTAAGTTCTTCCGGCTGAACAGGCGGGAAACGAGGATCGCGGGAGCAGGCCGAAACCCCGTTGGCGATGATTTCAAGCGCAATATTGGCCTGCGTCGGCTCCGTTGTGCCAATACAGCCTCTTAAGCGACCGTGCTCGTGCAGGGAAACGAATACGCCTGCTCTCTTATCCATCATGTCGGCAGGCAAATTGTTCGGAAGAGGCGCATATTGACCGGTCTTCACAAACGTTTCGACACTCAGACGAGCTAACTTTACATACGGATCTTCTTTCCCGAGGCGTTCTTTGTATTCTTTGTCTTCGATAGCTTCAAGCTTGTCAAGAAAATCGCGGTCAGGATCAGGGCCTTCTCCTTCAAATGTGGCGACGCCGTACCCGACGCCGAAGGGACCTTCGTAAGAAAGAACATGAGCGTCCACTTTTCTGCGGTCAAAAGCACCGGCCACAATGACAAACGAACGATGGCCGCATTCGGCAGCTGATTCGCAGACTTCCGGTTTGATGGTCATCATGCGCAGAAAGTCAGCATCTTCAAAACAGTCCATGAGTTCTTTATCGAACTTAGGACCTTCGGGAGAGAATCCATACGGCCCTTCGGCGGTAAGTTTGTGAGATAAATCTCCGCTGGCGATCATCACAACGCGTTTGCCCGTTTCATCAGCAACCGCAGAAATCGCCTCGCCTAAACGA
>USHK01000367.1 GCA_900554375.1 uncultured Sutterella sp. | reverse complement strand
CGCTTCAGGTGTTTCCTGGACGGAATGGCCGGAAACGATGACTTTCTCACTGGCTGCTCCATCCAAATGAGAACTCCAGTAGGGAACGATTCCGTCAGAAGACTCTGCCAATGGACCTTCCGCATTTTCTCGTCCTATGATGGAGTAGTAGGTCACATTTCGTGAAATCGGAAGTTTGGCCAAAACCCGGATCGTAGGATCCTTTGCAGATAAATTGTCCACGCCGGTCATGTTAATTTCTCTCGGTAAGTCTTGACCGAATATCATCAAGGTCATTTCTCCCAGCTTGTTCACAATCGAGAGCGGCAGCTTAACAAACGAAGCCAGGTATTTCGCCCAGCTTGCGTCAGCGTACGGTGTTCCTTGATGAGGCGCCGCTAAAAATATTGCAGTCGTTACGCCTTGGAGAGGTTTGAAACGAAGAATGCTCTTTAATTTCGGATCCATTTGGTTGATTTTGTCGGAGGCTTGAGGATACTTTTGCTCAAGTGCATTGATAATCGTGTTGCCTGAGTCCGACACAAGGAGCCTCGTGAGGATTCCTCCCATACTATGACCAATAAGCGTGATGTTTTTACTCGCCTGATTTGTGCGTGACGGATCGAAATGATCAATGGTCTTATTGATAGCTTCCGCAATCTCTTGGCGATTGATTAGGAGCGGAACGTTTGTCGGATAGTAGACCTGCCAAATCTGGTAATTATCGCGCAGCAGCTTGTCTCCCATAATTTCATTGGCGGTATTGACCCAAGCTTCCGGGCTGCTGGCTAGGCCGTGAATGAGGATGATGGTCCTGAGGTCCTTGCGGTAGGGGCGCATTAGAAAAACGGTAGGCTTGTCGATGATATTTCCGTGTCCGAATATCGTGCTGAGTGCGTTAGAGGCGAAGTCAGAGTTGGCTAGCCAAAGTCCATAGGCTCCGCTGAAATTAGCAGACAAAGGAACAAGGGTTTTTCCGATTTTGACGCTCTGTACAAAAGAGGGATCATACGTAGCGACGACGACATCGTCAGTGGTAAGAATTTGATTCAGAGATTTCCCCGGAAATGAAATCATTGCCGTTACCGAAGAGTAAGGCATTAGTCGCCAGGGCTGATTTTTTTCCTTTGAAGGTTCTTCTGTAGAGAGCACCATGCGGGCGCCGAGTCCGTCAGCCGAGTATTGATTTTTAAGGCCCTTAAAAGAAAGGACGGTATCCGGGATCAGCTCTTTAACCGTTTCAGCTTGTTCCGATAGTTGCTCAGGATTTTTAATATAGATATTCCATTTGCCTTCGCGGACAGGAAAATCCGTTAGGGCTTTGCCTTTCGTTGCTCGGTAAAGCTGCTCGATGACATTTTGTACGGCAAAGTTGTAGTAGTCCTTCACCTGTGTTTGGCGGTCTTCCAAGGCACGGTCGCTGATTTTTCTGCCGGAGAAAAACAGATAAGCATAAGAATATTTAGCCGTCTGAATATAATCGTTAAGAAGTTCGGCGTTGAGTTTTTGCTCATCCTGAATTTCACCGGCATCCTTTAGGACCTGCGCATCTTTTTGCGCACGCATTGCTTTGAAGAGCCACATTTCTGCCAGGGCAGAAATTTTGGACTCATTGTCTGTGACAGAGCTTTCACGCACCGAATTAATGCAGTACTGCATTCTGTTTTCGCAGTCTGAAAGACCTAAAGATGTGAGAACCGTGTAAGTCGGCTCGCTCAGCCGGCCTTGAGAGATGACATCGCCGCGGCGCTGAATCAAGTACTCCTGGCTGTCGATGTTAGAGACTGTCACGGAAGCGCAGCCGGATAACAGAAGAATAGACAGGAGGAGAATACAAAGATTTTTCATCGGAGGTCAGCGTTCTGAGCGAAATTAACAATCAAAGGCTTGTGCAGGAGCAGAAAAACAAATTTTGACACAGCGATTAATAACTATTGCAAAGTCAAAGCGCCATTTCTTGTTCCAATGGATTTTAGGATACACAAGGCAGCCGGGAGATCGAAAAACCTTTGAAAAAAGGACAAAAAATAAACGGCGCTCCGTTTGTTTTAGAGTGCCGTTTTGACAGTTTCGAAAATTGTCTTCACTGATAAATATCTAGGGCGATGTAATGCCTGTCTCTTATACACATCTGACGCTGCCGACG
>USHK01000366.1 GCA_900554375.1 uncultured Sutterella sp. | reverse complement strand
GTCAAAAACCTGCGATGAGATGCCTTTCTGGGACATCATCACATACTCTCTCAGGTCGTCCAATTCCATCGGAAAACCTGCTGTCTTCAATTCTCTTTCGATCGCCTTTTCAGCAGCCTCTACACCGGCAGCAGGAGTGCCGCGTTTTGGTTTTGCAGAAGTCAAAGCCGACTTCTGAGTGGTTGTTTTCTTCGTCGTAATTTTGAGCCTCAACTAATTAATGTTGATCCTATTTAAGTTGGATTCTAATTGCTGAGGTTGCTAACGAAGTCCTAAGATCGCTCAGAGTGGAGATATTTGGTTTCAGTCGTCAGGCGCCAAAAATATCAATCCAAATTGAGAACGTCCAGCATTCCGAGCCCTCGGAACTGAGGAAGAAGAAGGATCAGCAGAACAATAATGAGAAGAAAAACCATGCCGTAGGCAAACTGATGATCCGTTAACTGTCTAAAGAAACGGTAGGGAACGCCAGATGGATTTTGTTCATATCGGTACCCTGAGACCGGAGTGTCGGCCGGAAGTTCCGTCTCCCGATAGTAGTCATTCAGTCGGTACTCATTCCAAACTTTAGGGTCCTTTTTACTTCCGAAAGTATCCGGATTTCCACGTCTTCGCAATTCTCGAAGGTAGATGGGACGCCGCTCAATGATTTCCTCTCTCTTGCGATAGCGCACCCCTTGTTCGTCTAAGAGCTTTTCGTAGGCAACATCGTGTTTCTTCTGCAGATTGGCGAGAAACCGGTAGGCTTTTTCGTCCGCTTGATGTTGGTTGTCCGCCTCTACCGTGAAACATTGGTTTTCTAAGTAGACCGACTCGTAGTAAGGAATAGGATAAAACTCGGTCGAAGAAACAGCCTTAGGAACGCAATAACGAAAAAGCACAGAAGCACCGCCGGAAAAATTGAGGTTGAGGCAAACGGTATTACCGCCTGGATTTGAAGAAGGATTCTAATGGCAAAGCAGATCTTGAAGAAATGATTCTGTGGGTTATATCTTTGGCACAAAATGACAGTTCTTTGCCTATTTTTCTCTCTATGAAGCCTGTTCTCCTAGAACGAGACGCACGAAATTTTGGAGTTCGGTACCGACAGTAGATTACTCACGTTATTTTTTTGAGGAACAGTCATGAAAGCTGCTATTTTTTATTTCACCATGTCAGGAAACACCGAACTTGCCGCTAAAGAAGTTGCGGAAGCGACCGGTGCTCCGCTCATCAGACTCCATGCGGAACCTCCCTACACCGTAGATGACATTGACTGGGCTCATCCCGATGCACACTGCACAAGAGAACATAAAGATCATTCGCTGATGCCTCGCGTCAAACCTTTCGACGTTGACATCACCTCTTTAGACACCGTTTTCATTGGTTTTCCGATTTGGTGGCACGAAGAACCAGCCGTTATCCGCTCGTTCTTAACAACTTATCACGACCAGCTCAAAGGCAAAATCCTCTACCCATTTTGTTCATCCTATGAGAGCTCAGTCAGCGAAGCAGATGCAAGCCTTACAAAGGAATTCCCCGATCTGAACTGGAAAGCTGGGCGCCGGTTACCTGGTACTCAAGCACAGATTGAAAACTGGATTGCTCAGTAGACTGCGGAAAACTTGCAGTTAAATGTAACCACAAGAAAATTTTCTTGAATGCAGGCGCGGCCTTCTGTAGAATTATTCGCAGTTGGGATGGGACTACCCGTCCGGCAAGGCCTCAGTCTTAAAAGACTGGGGCTTTTGTTATTGGGAACTCTTTAAGTCCATTTCCATTCACGCAACACTCTGACAACCCTCTCCAAAACTTCTTTTTCAGAATCTCGTAGGTTCTGTTTTCCTGATCAGGTCGCATGCAATACAATCCTATAGGGCGCGCGGTTAAGTCGGCCAACTGAAGGCCGTTTGAATTCACCGTTTTTGGCGCCATAATGAGATCAAAAGGGACGCCCATTTCCTCTTTTATTTCATGGAAAGCTTTTCTGAGAGCCTCATCTTCCTTTCTTCCCCGTGATTCACAGATTATGTGGAGATTTTTCCCTTTCTCGTCGTGCATGTAAAGAAAACCGTTATCTGGAAGCTGTACAAATCTGCACATTGCTTCTCAGTTCGCTCTTCGATGAAGCTGAACGGGGAGATTCGTCC
>USHK01000365.1 GCA_900554375.1 uncultured Sutterella sp. | reverse complement strand
TCGTCGGCAGCGTCAGATGTGTATAAGAGACAGATCATTATCGGCCTTCGTATTAAAGGCAAGGAAGCGGCTCAGTGACATTAACTGAATTAAAAGAATACGTTCAGGCGCGGCGCATTGTCTCCGAACTGGAAATCGCCATGCATTTCCGGGTCGAGCCATCGGTGATCGAACCGATGGCGCGCCGCTGGATCGACAAGGGGCTGATGGCCAAAGTCGATATGGACGGAACCAAATGCGGAGGCTGCACAGCCTGCGCCGACGGAATCAAACGTCACTATGAATGGCTTGGTCCTCAATCAGTGTCTTTTGTAAAGAAGTCGTAAGACACTAAGTTTTTAGAACTCCTCGAGCTTGACGGTTCGAGGAGTTTTTTACAGCGGAAAAAGGAAGAATCTCCGCAACTGCCGTATAGTTTATAAATCTTTCTTCTGCGAAATTCAAAAATGATCGTCCAGGACCCTCTCAGCAAGTACCCTAGACTCGGGAAGTACGCTCTTCTTCTTTCAATCATTCCAGGGTTTTTCTCGGAATTCTTGGCCGAACGTGTAATTAAGCGGCTTGTCAATCGACAGTCGGTTCAGGGATTCTCCAAGCTTCTGGGAGATAAAAGCGTTGCGGATTCAATTTCTTACTATTACTCCGGCGACGAATTCCGAATCAGACCGGAAGTAATTCTTGATTACGCTCAGGTCTTCACCCCTTCTTTTATTGAGGAGGCAAAAAAGAGTCTTGCTGATGAGATTCGTTTAAAAAACGAAATCCAAAAGCTTTATATTGAGTTTCTTTTGCAGCTTGGCTCTTTTAAGAGTCAGGGGAAAGGAGATTTAAATCCTGTCATCGACCGAAGCAGAGGCGACCGCAGTTTTCCCGATAATGATTTTATGGATGCAGTAAAGGGCCTGTTTTTTGCAATGGCCTGCAGAAAAGAGTGGCATCCTCTGATCCAAACCCTAACAGACGACAACCAACAGGTTGCCTGGACATGTTTCATGGATGCAGCCTCTTATCGGCCGGAAGGCTTTGATTACGGGTGGTCTAAACAGCTTTTTCTCTCCCTCGGAGGAGAGATTCGTGAGGATGCAATTACTTGGTTTGCCAGTGAGTACGATCTGTACCGAACCGGTTTCAGTAGTTTTGATCTTGGCTCATTGTCTCAAAATTTCTGGACTACGGATTTATTAAAAGGTATTTTTCTGTCTTCACACGGGAAGTTCAAGGAAGGACAGAAGGCAGCCCTCCTATCTCTAAAAGAAGATCTTAAATTTCACCGAGATTTTTTTGTTTATTACAAAAACCCGCTTTTCTCTCGGCCTTATCAAAATGTCTTTTTGACGGCGATTTTATTTTTGGATAGAGGTTCTGCATCGACGATAAGAAAAATCAGTTCATTGGTAAAGAAAACCGAGGAATTTCCGAAGGGAATAGTTTCAGACTTGGCCGAGCTTGTCTTTACTTTTGTCGAGGACCCCGAGTCTGTAGATTTGCACTCCCACCAGCGAATGGCTGCGGATTTGGAAGACAACGATTCAGACCTTGCGATCTTCGTTCTTGCAGTTCTATGCAAGATATTTTCTTATCCGGGATATAAGAAAATTCTGGAAGGTCATTTGGCTAAGCGTTTAAAAAACACTCCGCCGTTAAAATATATTCTGCATCAGGCGCTAGACGCCCTCAACCCGGACGATCCGGCAGTCAAGGAATTAACGGAAGAACTCAAATGTCCGCCGCTGCTGTCTCATTACGTCACGCTTTCGGAATGGCAGTTCGGATTGGACAAACTTTTGAGTTTCAGTAAGACGCTTAAAAAGCCCGCGTCCAAAGTCAGTCATTCTCGAATCGTCTATCTTGTTGATTTTGATTCTTTCGAGATTCAGCCGTATAAACAGAAATCCAAAGACGGTATCTCCTGGTCAAAAGGCACTCCGATTGCCATGTCCACTTTTGCGGAGATGCTGCCGGAGATGGATGAGACCGATAAAATCGTTGCTGCCAAGGTTATCCGTGTCAATTCTCGAGTTTCCAGACTCGGAGGCGTAGAAGTGCTCTATGACCTTGCAGATACAGGCAGGACTTTTCTACTGTTTGAGCCGGAGCTTCCTCTTGAAATTCACCGGGACCGCGTAAGAAT
>USHK01000364.1 GCA_900554375.1 uncultured Sutterella sp. | reverse complement strand
CGAGATTCATGAGCGTCTCGTGGGCTCGGAGATGTGTATAAGAGACAGCATTGGGGATGGACGATTGCTTTATTCCTCTGGTTCATTGGATTATCCGGGATGGGATTTTTCATTAACTATTGGGTTCGGCAAAAGAATTTTGTCTATGTTCTGACGTTCTGCGGAATCGCAGGTTTAGCTTTGGTGACCAGTCATTTAGGACGCCTCAGCAACCTTCCGTTTGTGATTTTTTATGCCCTCAGAGACTTCTCCTTCAACTTCCAGTCCTGGATGATGATCGGAATTGTCCTTCTTTCCCTGCTTAGCGTCGGTTCTGTGTTTTATTCCATGATTTGTGCCGGGATTATATTTAAAGGCTCAAAATGGCAAAAATTAGTTCAGTCCAACGGTTTTAATGCAGTTTTTTCCGTTCTCGGTGTCTGCAGCACTATTTATTCCGGGTTCCTGCTCACGCAGGCTGTCGGAGTGTCACTTTGGAATTCGTCTCTGATCCCCGTTCTTTGGATTATGTCCGGACTGACGAGTTCCATTGCCATGCTGGAACTGATGGCGGCAATGGGATGGGTTGATCACAAGTCTGTCGGCTGGTGCTCTCGCACATCCGTTTGGGTTGACACTGCTAAGCTCTTTGCGATTTTTTCCTTTGTTTACGTTGCGTTAGGTTCGGCTTCTATAGGTGCCCGTGCCGGAGCAGAGGCTCTTATCAGCGGGAATCAGGCCTTGATGTTTTGGATCGGTGGAATCACTTTCGGTACGGCTCTTCCTCTTCTGATTAATCTGATTACCCGTAGCCAAAAGGCGATAACAGGCGGTGCGATTTTTGCAGTCTTCGGTGCTTTGTTTTTAAGAGCTTCCATCCTTTTTTCAGGTTATTACGATTCTCTTAGTTTCTAAAAAGCCTTCGAAGGCAAGGAAACATCTTTGCACTTAGGCCTTCCAAAAAATAAAAATCCTTCCTGAGCCATAAACTCAAGAAGGATTTTTTAACTAAAAGTTAGTCGTTGTCTTTCGTGCCTTTAAGAAGAGGCATGGAACTGGAACTTCCGCCGATAAGACCAGCTTTGGAGTAAATGCCAAGCTTATTGCGTGTATCGACGATGTCGAGATTGCGCATGGTCAACTGGCCAATACGGTCAGAGGCTGTGAACATCGAATCGCCCTTTTCCATCGTGAGGCGTTCCGGTTCATAGGTCAGGTTGGGGGAACGTGTATCAAGGATCGTGTAGTCATTGCCGCGGCGAAGTTCGATATCGACTTCTCCCGTGATTGCACGAGCAACCCAGCGCTGAGCAGTTTCGCGAAGCATGATAGCTTGCGGGTCAAACCAGCGGCCCTGATAAAGCAGACGGCCGAGTTTGATACCGTTGATTCTCCACTGTTCGATGGTGTCTTCGTTGTGAATACCGGTAACGAGACGTTCGAATGCGATGTGAAGCAATGCCATTCCGGGGGCTTCGTAAATGCCGCGGCTCTTGGCTTCGATAATACGGTTTTCGATCTGGTCGCTCATGCCGAGACCGTGACGGCCGCCGATGCGGTTGGCTTCGAGCATCAGTTCAACTTTGTCGTCGTATTCTTTACCGTTAAGAGCAACAGGAATACCTTCTTCGAAGCGAACCGTGACTTTCTCGGGCTTAATGTCTACTTCTTCCTTCCAGAAAGGAACACCCATGATCGGTTCAACGATCTTCATGCTGCTGTCGAGGTGTTCCAAGTCCTTAGCTTCGTGCGTAGCGCCGAGCATGTTGGAGTCGGTCGAGTAAGCCTTTTCTTTGCTCATCTTGTAGCCGAAACCATTATCGGCAAGGAACTGGCTCATTTCAGCACGGCCGCCGAGTTCGCTGATGAACTCAACGTCAAGCCAAGGCTTGTAAATCTTGAGGTCAGGATTCGCAACTAAGCCGTAACGGTAGAAACGTTCAATATCGTTCCCTTTGTAAGTAGAACCGTCGCCCCAGATGTTGACGCCGTCTTCGCGCATAGCGTTGACAAGCATAGTACCGGTCACTGCACGTCCGAGCGGAGTGGTGTTGAAGTAAGTGACACCGCCGGTTGTGATGTGGAACGCGTTGCTTTGAATGGCAGCGATGCCTTCGGCGACTAGCTGTTCACGGCAGTCAACCAAGCGAGCG
>USHK01000363.1 GCA_900554375.1 uncultured Sutterella sp. | reverse complement strand
AATCCACTGTGCGAGGGATGTCACTAAGACTAATACGACCAACTGCGATACTTTTGCTTCACCTCGTTTAGGCGCGCTAGGTTTTATCACCGGCGGAAGAGTTTCTTTCTTTAAAGAAACTGCCCGTCCCCATACGCTCAAAACACCGTTTACCTCGGATCTTCTTTCTGATTATAAAGATCTTCCGATTGTTGACATCATTTACGCTCATTCAAATGGCGACGGACGTTTGATTAAGGCTGCTGTTCAGTCGGGAGCCAAAGGCATTGTCTACGCCGGTATGGGCAACGGTTCCATCCACTGCAAAGATTTGCCTGAGCTTGAAAAGGCACTGGAAGAGGGGATTCCTGTTGTACGTGCTTCCCGCTGCGGCAGCGGAGAAGTGGTGGATTCTTCGCCTGAATGGACAGAAGCCGGCATGATCAACGCCGGGACACTGAATCCTCAGAAGGCAAGAGTGCTGCTTCAGCTTTGTTTGGCTGCCGGTTACTGCCATGAAAAAACAGCTGAGATTTTCTTGAAAGCCTAACTCTGAGAAGCTAGTCCAATCAAATTCCGACCAATACTTGTACCGCTTTACCTAAGATCAAAGTTGCTCGGCAAAATCCAGGTTTGGTCGGAAAAATTTCTCAGTAACTGTTACTACAAGAGTAAAAAAATCAAAAAAATGGAGAATACTTGAGGCTCAAGGAGTTTTAGCTAATTTTCTGAGCATTTGCTATTAAACAGCATCCGCAAAATCTAAGCCAGAAAGAAATATTGAATTTCCTTAGTGGCCGTGTATAAAAAGAACCGGCGCTTGTTCGCGCCGGTCCGAATTACCAAATTAGCTTAAAACAGCTCCGGAAGTTCCGGAGGACACCAGTTTGGCGTACCTCGCCAAGTAGCCGGTTGTGATCTTCGGCTGACGGGGCTTCCAGTTCTTACGGCGTTCCTCCAAAACTTCGTCCGAGACTTCAAGTTCAAGTTTGTGTTCGGGAATGTTGATGGAGATGATGTCTCCTTCTTCAATCAGACCGATCGGTCCGCCTAAAGCTGCTTCAGGAGAAACGTGACCGATGGCGGCACCGCGGCTGGCTCCAGAGAAGCGACCATCGGTGATCAAGGCAACGGTAGAACCTAAACCGGCCCCCATAATGGCTGAAGTCGGGGAGAGCATTTCGCGCATGCCGGGACCGCCTTTCGGACCTTCATAGCGGATCACCACGACATCCCCGTCTTTGATCTTGCCGCCCCAAATTGCAGCAATAGCTTCTTCTTCAGAGTCAAAGACACGTGCAGGGCCTTTGTGGACGAGCATTTCAGGGGCAACTGCCGAACGTTTGACAACAGAACCTTCCGGGGCGAGGTTGCCGAAGAGGGCTGCAATACCACCGGTTTCGCTGTACGGTTTGTCGATCGGGCGAATGATTTCTTCGTCCTTGTTTTCAGCATCTGCAATGTTTTCAGCTACAGTTTTGCCCGTAACGGTCATAAGATCCGTCTTGAGCAAGCCTCTCTTGTTGAGCTCTTTCATCACGGCTGGGATACCGCCGGCTTCATTGAGCTCTTCAATGAAGTGAGGACCTGCCGGAGAAAGATGGCAGAGGTTCGGAGTTTTTTCTGAGATTTCGTTTGCTAAATGCATGTCGAGCTTGTAACCGCATTCATGCGCGATAGCAGGCAGATGCAGCATCGAGTTCGTAGAGCATCCCAAAGCCATATCGACGGTCATAGCGTTTAGGAATGCTTCGTATGTCATGATGTCCCGCGGCCGGATATTCTTTTCAAGAAGCTCCATCACTTTCATACCGGCTTGCTTTGCAAGACGGATGCGGGCGCTTTGAACAGCAGGAATCGTGCCGTTGCCCGGAAGGCCCATGCCCAGAACTTCAGTCAGGCAGTTCATAGAGTTTGCGGTAAACATGCCGGAGCAGGAGCCGCAAGACGGGCAGCACTTCTGTTCGATTTCTGTCAGTTTCTTGGCATCAATCTTTCCGGCCTTGTAAGCGCCGACCCCTTCAAAGGCGGAAACCAGAGAGAGCTTTTTCTTACCGATAATACCGGCGCTCATAGCGCCGCCGGACACAACGATAGTCGGAATATTCACTGTCTCTTATACACATCTCCGAGCCCACGAGACGCTCATGAATCTCG
>USHK01000362.1 GCA_900554375.1 uncultured Sutterella sp. | reverse complement strand
TCTAAATCAACGTTTATTCCCAAAAACTGACAAATGTGTCGCAAAAAAGCAAATAGAGGTAAAGAATAAAGAAATTGGATCGAACAAATCCTGTATTTGAGGAGCCAAATTGCATTCCTACTGCTTGCCGACAAAAACTTTTTTTGTTTGGCTTAATTGGCCGCTCTCATCTACCGACCGACGATAGTGCGAGTCTGGAGTATTAAGACGGTTCTGCTCAGAATCCTCTTTTTTCCGAAGTTACCAAAGTTTATAAAGAAAATAAAGTCAATTATTTTCTTTTCCTCCCCCGTACAGGGGTATCGATCAGCTGGCTGCCTCACTAGACTGATTATCGTCTATTAAGAGGTTTTCACATGAAAAAACTTTTACTCACTTCCGCCGTTATCTTGAAGCTGTATATTGCTTCTTAGTTCGCTCTTCGATGAAACTGAACGGGGAGATTCGTCCACAACACGCGCCTCATCTAAAGTCCTGTCGGTAACGGTATCGTTCAATAATTTCCAACCGACGTGCCGATCGTCTAGTACTGCTTTCACCCGAGACGGAGACATGCCTTTACGGATCTCCTTATCTCCTAGACGGCCGAGTATGTTTAACGCAGCAACCAAGTCAGCATGTCCGTGGTACCCGCAGCACGAGCACTTAAATAAATCGCCCTGTCGGTTCTTTTTGTCCGTGCAGTGACACCGGGGGCATTCTCTTGAACTGTGAGCCGGGTTAACTTCGCTTACTTCAATTCCAAATTTTTTAGCTTTATATCGTATTCTCTCCTGCAAATAGCCTCGCATCCAGCCGCTCAGTCGTCTATTCCACTTCTTGCCGAAACGAGCTTTCATTTGAGCACTTAAATCTTCAACGACAACTTCCTTGATCGGATTTGTCTTCCGAGTAAACAGAAGATTCAATTCTCTGTTTACGATGGTCTTAATGACCCCGATATCCCGGATATATCTGCTGCGCTGCTTTTTTCTGCCGAGGTTGTGTTTTCTTATCCGCTCTGCCTTCACAAGATTGTCCTTGCCAGACTTCTTCAAAAGACGACGAAAGAGCGAGTACATGCGATTTCGGCCCTCGCTGTTTTTGCTTCGTTTATCTGAAATTGAGGAAAAGTACTCTCCCAGGCCCGTTCCAAGAATTTTCTGTTCACTCGTTGCCATCATCTCCGTGTAGCCGAGATCAATTCCAATGACAGTGCCGCTCTTTCTTTTCTCTTCGCACGGCTGAGGTACGTACACTCTTAATGAGTAGGTACCGGCAGCTTCACGTATCAGCTGGAGCGTTCCGCGGATCTTGCTTCTGCCTTTAAGTCGAAGGGAAATCCTTTTACCGGGCTGCAATGACATGAGCTCAAGAATCTGAGCATCTTTTGTTGATCTGACCTTATAACAACTTGAATCAAAGTCAATTCGGTTGTGAAAAGCTTTCGTTCTCGGATAGCAGACGCTGTCTTTTCTTACTCTATTGACAGTGCGCCTGACAATTCCTGCGATTGACCGAAGCGTCTTCGAAGAAAGCGGTCGGTCGTAGCTTAAACAATAATTTCGATCGGAAGAATTATTCTCATCCGGTAACGGAATCCTTCCGTCCAACAACTCAAAGAATTGGCGGTTTATACCGCAAAGAAGCCAGTAAGCGTAGCGACGATCCTGATCGTGAAAACGCTTTAACGTATGCGCAAGTTCCTTCTTTGATTCTGCAATAACGCTTTTCCAGTGCGTCAGGGCCATTTGGGAGGTCTCTTCCAAGGCTAGCTTCCAGTGGCGCGCCTGCAGATGAGGTCCCGAAGTCTCTTTGAGTTCTCTGAGCAAAGCAAGGAGGGCGGCCTCCCCCGTTTTTCCGTTTGTTCGCAAGTCTGCGAGCTTTTGATTAAATTCAACAGACTTTTTGCTTAGAGCTCCTACCAGTCGATTTCGAAAAGCGCGGAAATCCCTTACTTCGCTTCGAAGCTCTCTGGTTTGAAAGGCAAAAAGAAATTTTGATGCCACGAATCCGTAAGACAAACACATCCGATCCAATGAAACCATATCTGTCTCATTGGGCATCTCAAACTGACGCACAAGTGTTCGCTCAAGGTTTGGCATTTAGGGGTAAAAAATAAAGCAATAATTTGATATTACCTAAAACTCAGCTTTTTTATACCCGTGTTTTCCTTAAGTT
>USHK01000361.1 GCA_900554375.1 uncultured Sutterella sp. | reverse complement strand
AGATTCATGAGCGTCTCGTGGGCTCGGAGATGTGTATAAGAGACAGATCTTCATCTGAGTAGACAACAGACCTAACTCTCCTTTTCGGTACACTCCCGGAAAATCATTGCCTCGCAGTGAGAGATACAAGAACGAATTTTCTTAGTGTTAAGGCTCTCTTTGTGTACAATCGTAAGGGAGAATCCCCTTGTGTTTTTGCTTTATTTATAAGAGATTTTTCGATAGCCAAACGTCTTCGGCGGTAGACCCTTCCCTTACCGACCGTTAAGGGGAAAATATAATTATTCTAGGACTGCGAGAGATTGGAATGACCGAAACCTTATTACGATATGAGTTTCCCTCCAACGAAAAACTTCGTACTTTTTTGAGGCTGGCTGATCTTTTTAAACAGCTGGTATGGTTTGCTCAGCAAGAGAATGCGAATGATCATCGGGCAGCCATCATTAAGTACTTTGAGATTCAAGAGGTCACAACTCGAGGAGATCAAAAAAATGACCTCCTCCACGAACTTGCTCGCTTCAGATCCTGTTTGGAACCTCTCGCAAATAACGACAACGTTGACCAGGAATCTTTAAAAGAAACTCTGGAAAAGCTCCAAACGAGCCGAGCCGAACTCAGCTGCGTGGGTGTCAGAATCTCTCATCTTTCCAGCCAAAACGAATTTCTGAAAACGGTCGGACAGCGCTCCGGCATCCCGGCGGGGACCTGTGAGTTTGATGTCCCGGTTTATCACCATTGGCTTCATCTTCCTGCAGAGGAGCGCAAACACTATCTCAATGAGTGGATCAAACCCTTGCTTCCTTACAGCAACGCAATTGATTTAATTTTGAATTTGCTGAGAGGCACGGCCGAGCTGAACGACGTTGAAGCAGTTAAAGGCTCTTATCAGAAAGACCTTCAAGGCAAAACATTTACACTTCTTCAGGTGTTTGTTGACCCGAAACTGAATATGATTCCAAAGATCTCTGCGAACCGTTATCTTCTTTCGGTCCGCTTCTCCGGCGCCAATTTCGGCAACGGTCCGATCGCGGAAATTCCCGAGGTAATGCCTTTCCGCCTTGGTTTGTGCAATATGTAGTAAAAATGGCAATAAAAGTTAAGTGCCCGACCTGCGGGCGTGAATGTGAATACTCAGACAAGAATCCGTATCGTCCCTTTTGCTGCGAGCGCTGCCGCTTGATTGATCTTGGTGCGTGGGCCGAAGGGAAATACTCCATCAAGGATAAACCGATGGAAGGGGACGACGACCTGGATATTTCTGCAGAAGCCCTAGCAACCGGCAAACTCGCCGCACACAAAACCGACTTTGAAAAGTAGGACTACTTAGCCGTCACCTGCGCTAATACAGGCTCAGTAGCCGGCAAAATCGGGTGCGGTAAATCTTCCAAGGTGCAGAATCGATATGTCTGTCCTTCGAGACATTTCAAGTCATCCGGATTCAATTGGCAGTGCAGAAAATGCAGATGGACGGTAGCGTGAGGATAAGTAAACACCGTTGAATAAACCTCTCGGCAGCCTGTCACCTGAACGCTGAGTTCTTCTTTCATTTCCCGCTTCAGCGCTTCCTCAAGCGATTCTCCGGCTTCTACCTTCCCGCCGGGGAATTCCCAGTATCCTGCATAGACTTTGCCTTCGGGCCGCGATGTCATCAGAAAACGCCCTTCTTTATCGAAAGCCACGGCCACAACCACTTCGGTCAGTTTAGGCGCCATGCTCTGCCTCCAAATGCGTTCTTCCGGCCCAATCTCGCGCGAACTGATAGGCAACTCGGCCGGAACGTGAACCGCGCTGCAGCGCAAACTGCAAAGCCTCGGTTTGCCATTTGTCGGAAACCTCTCCGCCAAAATGTTTTGTCCAGCCTTCAGCTACTGCCAAATATTCTTTCTGAGAGAATGGATAAAAACTCAGCCAGAGGCCGAAGCGTTCGGAAAGCGACATCTTTTCCTCAATCGTCTCTGCAGGATGAAGCTCACCGTCTTCGTCCATGTTGCTCGCCAAGTTGTCCTGCATTTTCTCCGGCATTAAGTGACGCCGGTTGGACGTCGCGTAGATCAGCAAATTCTCTCCGGTCGACGCAACAGATCCGTCCAGAATCGCTTTGAGCGCCTTATACCCTGTCTCTTATACACATCTCCGAGCCCACGAGACGCTCATGAATCTC
>USHK01000360.1 GCA_900554375.1 uncultured Sutterella sp. | reverse complement strand
CAGCAGTCGTGACGGCGAAGCCCGTGCTAGGGCAGAGAAGCTCACGCCTTATCTCCAGGCACTCGGTCGTCTGGAAGAAGTGATTTTCACGGATGACCTCGAAACCGTTCGTCCTGTCGGTTCTGCTGCTCCGGTGGCAGTCGTGGATGATTTCAGCCTGATGCTGATTATCAAGGTTGACGTCGCAGCCGAACGTGAGCGTCTGAACAAAGAGATTGCCCGCTTAGAAAATGAAATCGCTAAGGCCAATACAAAGCTCTCTAACGAAAACTTTGTTAAAAAGGCTCCTGCTAAAGTCATTGAACAGGAAAGAAGCCGTTTAGCAAGCAACGAACAGCTGCTTGCTTCCAACAAAGAACAGCTTTCTAAATTGCCGCAGGCCTAATTCTTTCCAAGGAGAGTAAAAAATGAAACTGATCCGATTTGCCCCCCTCGCCCTGGCGGTGTTTTCTGCAGCCGCCAGTGCTGATATGTTCACAGCCAATCTTTACGATGTGAACAATATCAACCAAGATGTGATTGATTCCAGACTTTCCATGTCCGGCCCTTTGTTTAACGGCTGGAACCGTACTTTTAAACAAGGAGATCCTTGGGTTGAGGCTTATGGAATGACTCACCGCATTAACCGTACCGGCGACTTTGGAAAGTTCAAGAATAAAGGTGCGGGCGGTGTTTTTGGCTACGATCACGTTATAGCGAACGATTTCCGCTTAGGTCTTGCTTTGAACGGGGGTGCCGGTAAGCTGAAATGGTACGACACGAAAGGTGAAGATAATTTAAAACTTGATTCTCATTGGTATGGTGTCAACCTTTACGGAACTTGGACCGGAAAAAAGGTCAACGTCATTGCTAACTTGGGCTACACCCATCAGAAAGACGACGGCAAACACGACATTGAAGACCGTAATTCTCACGCGATCAATGCAGGCCTGCGTTTTGAAACAAGCTTTGTTGCCGGCGGAATTTCGTTTGTCCCCTACTATGGTGTCCGTTTTACACATCTTTCCAACAGTGCCTTGAAATCTGACGGCACTGACAACTTAGAGCCGAACGAGCCGCCGAAACCGGTTTCGGTGGGCATGTCGGATTCCAACATTTGGCAGTTCCCGGTTGGTGTGAATGCCGGATTTGAATACACCTGTGCAGCAGGCTGGAAGTCCCGCACAATGATCGATTTAGCCGTCATTCCGACCGCTGGAAAGCGCAAGACCTATTTCAGCGGAGAGGAAGGAGGGTCCGGCAGATTTGCAAACTCGGTCACCTATCGCGGCAAAGTCGGTCTGCAGCTGACGAAAGGCCAGCATTCCTTCGGATTCATGTACGGTGCAGCTGCTGGTGCCCACGGGAGCTTCGGACAGAATGTCACTCTGAATTATCAGTTTATGTACTAGGGTTGGAATTTGCTGAACAAAGGGTCGGTTAGTCCGGCCTTTTGTTTTTGGCCAACATTTTAGGTCTAGGCAAGCTTCATTCGCTTGATTCAAAACAATGAATATGACAAGATTTATGTCATGTCAGAACTAGCTTTTCATACCGGTGTTGAAGACCGTTTCAAATATGCGTGTTTGGCCATGCGCAAAGCGCAGCGGTTGAATATGACCGCATGCGTCCTATTAGAAACCGATGACGAGCTTCGTCGATTTGATAATCTGCTTTGGGCGTTTGAACCGACGTCATTCATTCCTCACGGCCGTCCTAATACTCCGGATATGCAAAGAGGCGGCGTGGCACTTTCCACTCACGCGGCGGAACTTCCCGATGCCGAGCTTTTGGTTCTCTTAACCCACGGCGCCCCTGTTGATACAAAAGCGCTAATGGAACGTTTTCCAAAAATCATTGACATTGTCGGCAGAGACGATCCCGAATTAACGGAAGGCCGACACCGCTACGTCGCCTATAAAAGGCAAGGTATTGAGCCAACCGTTGTTAAGCGCGGCTGATCGAGAATTTGCCTACTTATGAAAGAAGGCATCTCACATAGCGGGGTCCTCACAAAACTTTTTTGGCATCCCTCTTTGAGTCTCAACTAAATACGGACACAATTAATAGAAACGATATTGTGGCTGTGTCCGGGATCCCATCAGGACGTGGGCAATGATGTCGCCATATCTATGACCTGTCTCTTATACACATCTGACGCTGCCGACGACTCCTTACGTGTAG
>USHK01000359.1 GCA_900554375.1 uncultured Sutterella sp. | reverse complement strand
CGAGATTCATGAGCGTCTCGTGGGCTCGGAGATGTGTATAAGAGACAGCCTCTTGTCGGGAACCGAACGATTGCCGCAGAACATTCCGTAGCGACACCTCAGGTTTCCGCTTCTGCAAAAAGTACGCCAGAAGAAACTGCCGTCAAGGGGGCCGAAGAGGCTCTCTCCGACCCTTCGATTCCCGAAGTCAAACTGACGAGCCGCATTCTTTTTCAGATTATCGCGAGTGAAATCGCCCTTCAGCGAGGTGAGCCTGGCGCCGCCTATCAAACTTACCTTACGCTGGCCGAAGAGACAGGAGATCCGAGAATTGCCGAGCGTGCAGCTCAAATCGCGCTTGCTTCAAACGCTCCGAAAGAATTTCAGAAGGCTGTTTCCGAATGGATCAAACTCTCGCCGGATAATCCCAAAGCTCAGGAAGCCTTTATCGCCAGCGGCATTGTTTCCAATCAACTGGATAAAGTCGCCTCCACTGCGGTGGCTTTCTTGGCCAAGTCCAAGGACAAAGGGGCTGAGATTATTAAACTCCAGACCCAGCTGGCTTTGATGAAAGATAAGGCTAAAGCTTTATCTTTTTTTAGAACGGTTACCGCAAAGTATTCCAAACTTTATCAAACACTTCTCGGGTTAGCCCGACTGGAAGCTTTAAACGGTAATATAGCGGCCGCAGAAAAATATTCTAAGAGCGCATTCAAGATCGTTGAAAACGAGGAAACCGTCTTAACCTACGGAAGTACACTGCTTCGGACCAATCCGAAGGAGGCTGAACAAATCTTAGCGCGCTATCTCAAGAAAAATCCGAAGGCCGTTCGTATCCGCGACGCTTATTCGCAACTGCTTTTCCAGACTAAAAATTTCGATGGCCTTAACTCTCTGGAAAAAGAATACAGAGATGATGCGCGTTATTTGATTGCGCTTGCCATCAGTTATGTTCAAATTTCTGAGGTTAAGAAAGCAAAAACGATTCTTGAATCTGTCGTCGAACGGCTGAAAGACAATCCCGACGATGAAAATCTCTCTCGTGCATATCTGTTGCTGAGTGATATTGCGGCGGATGAAAAAGAGCTTCCAAAGGCCTTGGATTACGCTTCTAAAGTCAAAGGAAAATTAACGGCCGCCGCGGCCCTCCAAACGGCAAATATTTACTCTCGCGAATCCAAATGGGATGAGGCCTTGAAAGCACTTGACTCAATAAAGGAGGATCAGGAACCCGCTATCGTTGAAGAAGCCGCGTTATTTAAAGCACGCATCCTTCTGGAAACGAAAGGGGAGAAAGCTGCATTTGATGCACTGAATGCTTCACTGATCTCTATGCCTTACTCCAAGGCACTCCACTATGAGGCTGCAATGCTTGCGGAACGGCTGGATGATATTAAAACAGCAGAGTTCCACTTAAAGAAAGCAATAGAAATCGATCCCGGCTTTGCCAATGCTTATAACTCGCTTGGATACACGCTCTTGGAACAGACTAAGCGCATCAAAGAAGCGGAGCGGTACATCAATCAGGCTCATCAGCTGGATCCGCGTAATCCATACATTTTAGATTCCAAGGGCTGGCTAGCCTTTAAGCAAAAGAAATACGCCAAAGCAATTGAATATTTGAATGATGCGCTGAAACTTCAGAAAGAGCTTGATATCTATCTGCATCTTGCCGAGGTTTATTGGGTACACGGCAATAAAAGAAAAGCCTCCGAAGTTCTGAAAGAAGCGGAAAAACTTTGGCCCGACGCCCCAGAGTTAACTGCATTGAAAAAACGTCTAAAGATGCCAAATGCGCAAAATTAATTTCTTCGCGTTTCTCTGTCTCCTTCTGCTGTGTTCCTGCACTACCCTCGTTCCTCAGAATGCGGAGGTGTGGGCCGGAAGGTTCTCAGTTACCGCTATATCCGAAACATCAACAAACAGGCACAGCGGATCGTTTCGCCTAGTCGTTTTACCCGAGAAAAAAATCCTGAGCATAACGGGCCCTTTCGGAAGCAACATTGCCTCCATAGAAGAAACTCCGAATGAGTGCGTGTTGATTGACTCTGACAATAAAACTTATACGGCCCTAAATTCTTCTGTCCTAGTTAATCAGGTTATTGGAATTCCTTTAAGTCTCGATCGCTTTCTGATGCTGTCTCTTATACACATCTCCGAGCCCACGAGACGCTCATGAATCTC
>USHK01000358.1 GCA_900554375.1 uncultured Sutterella sp. | reverse complement strand
TACGAGATTCATGAGCGTCTCGTGGGCTCGGAGATGTGTATAAGAGACAGCTTGCGTGCCGCCGCCGAGGTCCTCTGTACCTTTCAAACCGATATGAGAGGCTGTCAAACCGCCGGACTGCAGGCCGGTTCTCCATTCGCCGCCGGCATTGTTCACGCCGACATACATGTCAACGGCACCGTAAACATCAACTTGAGCTGCTTGAGCTGCGGTACCTAAAAAGGCTGCACAGATGAGCGCGGGAAGTGTCTTTTTCATGGTTTTCTCCTTGAAGGATTGGGATATGCCCTCATCATAAAAAAGACCATCACGGCAACTTGTTAAGGACTTAACGAAAACCGCGATTACCACCGCACAATGTTAAGTGCTTAACACTTTCCAAACTTCACAATATCTAATATGACCTTATGGCAACAGACCTCAATCATCCCAAGGAGGCAGCATGAATACTCTCAAACAACTTCCGGAATTGACGGCTTTAGTCGAAGCCGGAAAAAATCCTTTCAATCAAGTTCTCATGGATTACGTGGATCAGGGTGGTAAGACCGTCGGATTCATGTATCAGGATACGCCTGAAGAAATCATCTCTGCTGCAGGCGCAGCTCCCATTTACCTTCGCGGTACGACTTCCGAAGGCACGGAAATGGCTGAAGCGTTTTTCCGTCAGCTGACCTGCAATTACACGAAACACACCTATAACGAAATCCTCGACGGCAAATGGGACTTCTTGGACGGAGCTGTTTTATATAACCTCTGCGACCATTCTCGACGCATCTACGACAACTGGAAGACCATTCCCGGTAATCCTGCTTATCACTTCATGTATGTTCCGAAGAAACGCAGTGAGCTCTCCAAAGAGTTCTATCGTGAAGAAATCAATAAACTGATCAAAGCCACCGAAGAACACTTCGGCGTCGAAATCACGAAAGAAAAATTGGCGGAAGCGATCAAGCTCCACAATGAAACACGCCGTCTGCAGCAAGAAATCTATGAAATGCAGAAAGGCGAAGAAGTTTATCTGACCGGTCTGGAACTTCTGATGGTTATGCTGGCTGGCGTCTCCCTTCCTCGTCCCGAATACAACAAGATGGTGAAGAAACTGATCGCAGCGTTGAAAGCGAACGGCCCCAGAATCAAACCTAAAGTTCGTTTGCTCTATACCGGCGGTCATGCCGACAATCCCGAGTTCTTCGAACTTCTCCAGCAGAATGACGCTCACGTCGTTTCCGACA
Organism: uncultured Sutterella sp.; assembly: GCA_900554375.1. Lineage (GTDB taxonomy): Bacteria > Pseudomonadota > Gammaproteobacteria > Burkholderiales > Burkholderiaceae_F > Parasutterella. The sequence goes on along the minus strand of USHK01000358.1, from coordinate 937 downwards.
ACACCGGATTCGGTACCCGCGCAGCAGACGTTTTAATCCGTGAAGACGGAGATCCGCTCGAAGCCATCATCGACTACTATTTTGAAGAAAAACCTGCTGCAACCCGTCAAATGGGCACGCAGGTCGAACGCATGGAACGCCTGCTTGACCTCGTCAAACAATACAAGGCAGACGGCGTGGTCGCTTCCCGCCTCTACATGTGCGACCTTTGGGCATTCGAACATTTCCTGATGCGCAAACGCCTGCATGAAAACAACATTCCTTTCCTCGAACTCGAGGTAGATTACACGCCGGAAGGCCAAGGCCAAATTAAGACACGCGTTCAGGCCTTTGTTGAAAGCGTTTCCGACCGTCAAACCGCTTAATAAGAAGGAAAAGAATCATGGCTGAATATGTTACCGGTCTTGAAAGAACTCAAGAATATATCGATCGTCTGCAAGGTGTCCTGCAGTTCTTTGAAACCCTTCCTCAGGAAAAACGCAATCCAGTTCAAGAAGCCGTGGTCGGTTTGATGCTTGACCATTCTAAGAACGTATTGGATGCGGGAAAAAACCACAAACCTTTGATGTGCACTTGGTACGGCAACTGCCAGGAAATTCTTGCTGCCATGGGCGTGGTTTATTACAACCCGGTTTTTGACCTGATGTTCCATTTGGGTCTCACCGATTATGCCGACGCCAAAGAATGCGACCGCTTTAACCTTGACGACAAGATGTGCTCGCTCGTGCGCTACGCCGTCTACTCCATGGTCAACCGTCTGCATCCGCGTCCCGACTGCTTCGTTGCTATGGCAGAACCTTGCGACGGGCAGCTGATGCTGCACCAAGCCTTTGCCGAATGCGATTACCTTAAAGGAGTACCCGTCTACACAATCGATCCGAGCTATGGCCTGTCTCTTATACACATCTCCGAGCCCACGAGACGCTCATGAATCTCG
>USHK01000357.1 GCA_900554375.1 uncultured Sutterella sp. | reverse complement strand
CTACACGTAAGGAGTCGTCGGCAGCGTCAGATGTGTATAAGAGACAGAATCAGAGAAGATTTACCGGTGCCTCGAGCGCCGGTGAGAAGAACGTTGTTAGCAGGTAGACCTCGAACAAACTGTTCCGTGTTTCTAAGCAGTACCATTTTTTGCTGATCGGCATTCTTAATCGAATCCGGATCTACAAGCGCTACTCGATGAATCGGCTCAAGCACACCGTAGGACATACCCAAGTACTGTTTCCGGCGCCAGCGAAAGGCCGTAGCACTCCAATCTACTTCGTCCTCTGTCTGCGGAAGAAGCACTTCCAGCCGGTCAAGAAGACGTTCCAGTTTTTGTTCGAGCTTTCCGTCTGCCATCTCTTTATTTAGCTTCTGTAGTCAGCGTTGATAGAAACATAATCGTGAGAAAGGTCGGTGGTCCAGACCGTTTCACAGGCATCCCCGCGACCGAGGCTGATCCGTACCGTGATTTCATCCTGGCTCATCACAGCAACGCCCTGCTCTTCCATGTATTCTGGCGCGCGTCCCCCGTTCTTAGCTACTAAGACATCATCCAGCCACAGAGAAACCTTCGTCGCATCTAAATCCGGAATCTTGGAGTTTCCGACAGCCGCTAGAATTCTTCCGAGATTAGGGTCAGAGGCAAAGAATGCTGTCTTAACCAACGGAGAATGAGCGACTGCGTAGGCAACTTTAAGTGCTTCTGCTTCGTTCTTTGCATCTTCAACCGTAATTGTGATGAACTTCGTTGCACCTTCTCCGTCTCTAACCATCGCTTGCGAAAGCTTTTGACCGACTTCGATCAGAGAGTCCAGTAAATCGTCAAAGCGCGGGTCGTCCATGCTTTCAATCGGACGAGCAGAACTGCACCCGGTAGAAATCAAAACGAAGGAATCATTAGTGGAGGTATCGCCGTCAACTGTAATGCGGTTATAAGAAGCATCCGCCACCATCTTAACGACCTTGCCGATGAGATCCTGACCAATAGCAACATCCGTCGCAATAAAACCCAGCATCGTAGCCATATGAGGTTCGATCATTCCAGAACCCTTGCTGATACCGGTAATCGTAATCTCGTCTTCATCCAGCATGACATGCTGAGAAAAGCACTTGGGAACGGTATCCGTCGTCATAATGGCTTCCGCAGCCGCGATCCAGTTCGTTCTCGATAAATGCTTTGCGGCTTCCTCTACTCCTTTAAGCAGGCGGTTCATGGGAAGTGGTTCCATGATGACGCCGGTTGAGAACGGAAGTACCTGCATCGGAGAACAGTCAAAAATATCTGCAACCTTTCTGCAGGTCTCCTGGGCGTCTTGAAGACCTTGTTCACCCGTACCGGCATTTGCAATACCGGTATTGACGACTAATGCTCGAATGTTGTTAGTTTCAGCTAAGTGAGCTCTGCAAACCTGAACCGGAGCAGCTGCAAAACGGTTAGAGGTAAAAACACCCGCGACTCGGGAGCCTAAAGCCAACTCAACCACGAGAACATCATTACGGTTGGGTTTACGGATGTTTGCTGCTGCAACACCGAGCACAACTCCCGGAACCGAATAAATTTCAGATGATTCAGGCGGGAAGAGATTGACTGACATATTGCTTTTCCTTTATTAGAAAATCTTTTGATTTAGTTTTTCGATTTTAGAGCACGAATAACGGCCAAAAGAAAACGGCTCAAGGTGTTTTCACCGAGAGCCGTTTGTTCGTTAATTCAAATTAACGAAGTTTGCCGTGGCAGTCTTTGAATTTCTTGCCGCTTCCGCACGGGCAAGGATCATTACGTCCGACATGGGCGTATGGATCTTCTTCCTGAGGGAGAGCTTCCTGGGCTGGAGCCTGAGCCCCCTGCTGAGCAGCGGCAACTTCTTCAGGCTCCGGCTGACGAATCTGAACATTCATCAGAACACGAGTCACGTCTGCGCCGACAGTTTCCAACAGGTTGGCAAACAATTCAAACGCTTCGCGCTTATATTCCTGCTTCGGTTGTTTCTGAGCGTAGCCGCGCAGGTATATGCCCTGACGGAGCATATCAAGCTGGTTAAGATGCTCTCTCCAGCGCTGATCCAGGAACTGCAGCAGAACATTGCGTTCAAATTGTGCAAAGGCCTCATGTCCGACCAAGGCGACTTTTTCGTCGTAAACCTGTCTCTTATACACATCTCCGAGCCCACGAG
>USHK01000356.1 GCA_900554375.1 uncultured Sutterella sp. | reverse complement strand
AGATCTACACGTAAGGAGTCGTCGGCAGCGTCAGATGTGTATAAGAGACAGAAGTGGCAGACCGCGTTGTGTTCATGGATGCAGGAGAAATCGTAGAAGAAGCTCCTAAGGAAGAATTTTTCTCCACTCCGCGCAGCGAAAGAGCTCAGCGCTTCCTTGCAAAAATTCTGCAGCACTAATCTTCTTTTTGTTGCCGAGCGTAAGGCCGCAGGCATAGTCAACCGCCTGTCTCTATAATGTTCTGCACGAAAACCGCAGGCTTCTTGTGTCTTGAAAACGACTAAATTTTCTATCCTGCGAAACCACGATTAATGATTGAAAGAGGAAGCGGGCTGCTTTCTTTCCGGAGAGAGGAATGAAACCTGAGATTTCTGAACAAGGAATTTTGAACTTAGGACGTCACGTCCTTCTTGAAGAGGCCAAAGAACTTGAGGCTATCGCCGCTAGACTTGATGAAAACTTTGTTAAAGCCGTCTCCCTGATTCTGAGCTGCAAAGGGCGCGTAGTTGTCAGCGGTGTCGGCAAGAGCGGCCACATTGCACGCAAAATTGCGGCAACACTGGCCTCCACCGGATCTCCCGCCTTCTTTGTCCATGCCGCCGAAGCCGCCCATGGAGATCTCGGCATGATCACCAAAGACGATGTCGTCATTGCAATTTCTTATTCCGGCACCACTTCAGAGCTGCTCACGATCATCCCGACGGTTATTCGCGAAGGCGCTCCCGTTATTTCCATCACCGGCTCCGATGACAACACGCTCGCAAAAGAAGCGACCGTAAATCTCAACGTGCATGTCTCTCGCGAAGCATGTCCTTTGAATTTAGCGCCTACCTCTTCTACAACTGCCACTCTCGCAACAGGTGACGCCCTGGCCGTTGCCTGTTTAGACGCAAAAGGTTTCGGTCCCGAAGATTTTGCCCGTTCACATCCGGGTGGTGCGCTCGGACGCCGTCTTTTAACCCATGTCAAAGATGTCATGCGCAGCGGAGAAAATACTCCGGTCGTTCGTTTTGATGCTTCAGTGATGGACGCGGTAAAAGAAATCACAAAAAAGAAGATCGGTATGACAGCGATCGTAGACGAAGCTGGTAGAGTCAAGGGAATTTTCACGGAGGGCGACTTGAGACGCCTAATTGAGCGAGTCGGAGACATCCGTCCGCTCAAAATTCGCGATGTCATGACGCCCAACCCGACAACAATTCAGCCGCAGGCCCTCGCAGCCGAAGCCGCTAAAATCCTCAACAACACGCTGAGAAATCAACTGCTCGTCGTGGATGAAAACGATCGTCTAATCGGTGCGCTCCACATTCATGACCTCATGACCGCAAAGGTAATCTGATGAAAGCAGAAGCTATTGCAAAAAAAATTAAGCTTGTTTGCTTAGACGTCGACGGCGTCCTGACCGACGGCTCCATCATTATCTCCGGTCAGGGAGAGCTATTTAAGCAGTTCTACGTCAGAGACGGTCTTGGAATTAAATTTCTGCAGGACTGCGGGATCCAAGTTGCCATTTGCACCGGTAGACAATCTGACATTGTCATCCAACGCGCAAGGGAGCTTGGCATCACGCTTTTAATGCAGGGCCAAAAAGATAAACGCGAAGGCTTAGCCGAGATCTGCCGCCAAGCCGGCGTCTCCCCGGAAGAAACCGCTTATATGGGCGACGACATTCCCGACTTATGCCTCTTTCCTCTGGTTGCGCTCTCATGTGCCCCGTCGGACGCCTCTGTCGTAGCGCTGAAAAAAGCCCGCTGGGTTTCACGCTTTCCCGGCGGACACGGTGCCGTTCGCGAACTCGCTGAGTTCATTCTTAAGGCCCAGGGGCGCTTTGAGGAAGCCGTCATGAAACGTTTTAACACTGAACTTTAAACTATGCGCGACCGACTGACCTCTCTGATCGCTATTGCCCTCTTGGTGACGCTTTGTGCCATGAGCTATTGGTATTCCGTCAAGGCAGAACTTGAGAACGTGACGCATCTTTCCGATCTGAACTCACCCGACTTCATTGCGAGAGATGTCACGATCACGCAGTTTGACGATGACGGAGTCGCAAAAGCCAAGGTCTTTGCCAAAGAAGTCGAGCATTTCTCGGACGGCCACGCCAATGCTAAATTTCCTGAATATGCGTCGCTCAATCCGAATGAAGCCCAAATCACTGCGAGGTCCGACCGAGCCACAATGGTGGATCTGTCTCTTATACACATCTG
>USHK01000355.1 GCA_900554375.1 uncultured Sutterella sp. | reverse complement strand
TACACGTAAGGAGTCGTCGGCAGCGTCAGATGTGTATAAGAGACAGGATTGTAGTAGCCCATAGCAGCTTTGCCTGTCACCAGCTTTGTCTCCACTTCAAAGACATTGCCGTGAGCGGTCACGATAAAAGTAATTTTTTCCCATTCGGCGATCGCGGCCCAAACGCTTTCAAAATCCGAGCCCGGAGCAAAGGTGCAGGAACCTTCAGGAAGAAGGTGTGCGGCTTCCTGTGCAGTCACGGAGAGCGCCTGCGCAATGGTCTCCAAAGTAACGGGACGGCCGCTGTTTAAAAGTTCATTAATTGTGTTTTGCTGTTCTACGAGTGTTGTCATTGATATTCCTAGTAATTTATTGAATCGCTGATAAAGAATTGGTTTTTTGAAGCGGGAGTCTGATAGCGCTGTCACACACCATATCCACAAGCTCCAGGTCATGAGTGATGACAAGAACGGCCTTACCTTCTTCAGAAAGCTGTCTTAAGGCTCCGGCAATTCGATGAAGATTCGCTCCGTCTAAGCCGCTTGTCGGTTCATCCAAAATGATGACGTCCGGTTTTTTCGCAAAGGCGCAGGCAATGACAAGCCTTTGCTGTTGGCCGCCTGAGAGCGAATGCGGGTGACGGTCTCTGAGTTCCGTCAGATCAAAAATCTTAAGCAATTCTTCTGCGGCTTGCTTGCCACCGCGACACCCGGCGGCCTCCAAACTTGTCAGAAGTTCATCAAAAACCGTCCGCATGTACAGCTGGTGGTCTGCGTTTTGCAGGACCACCGCAACATGCTTAAGGCATTCCTGAGGTTTAACCTTCCTGCCTCTTATTTCTAATGTTCCTTGAGTTGGTTTATTTAATCCTGTGAGAATACGGGCCAAAGTCGTTTTACCGGTACCGTTCGGACCGAACAGTCCTGTGATGCCTTTGCGCAGTTCCAAATCGGTTCCGTTAAAAATCTTTGACTTTCTCGGATAAGCAAACGAAAGATCCGAAATTTTCATAACGGTTTCTTTACCTTCGGACAGCGCCGGCAGTTTGTGTCTTTTATCTTCGACATCGACTTTTCTCAGACCGTAACGTTCCCTAACCTCATCGCTCAGGTCATCAAAAGTTCCTTCCTGAACGATTCTGCCCTTTTCCATCACACAGACGCGGTCTGCCACTCCTTTTAACCAATACAGGCGATGGTCGACAATGAGGACCGCAACTCCCTTCTCTTTTAAGCGAAGAATCTCTTGGGCCAAATCCATCGTAGATTCAGGATCCAGGTTTCCTGTCGGTTCATCCAAAATCAAGACCCGCAGCGGTTCCATCATCAGGGAAGCCAAGCCGACTTTCTGTTTTTGTCCCTGAGAAAGCTCATGAATCGTATTCTTTAATACGGAATTCAAACCGAAACGCTCAGAGGTTTTCGCGATAAGCTCGCGGATCTTATCGGGATGCATACCTCTGGACTCCGGCTTAAAAGCCATTTCTTCTTCGACACCGAGGGCAAAAAACTGAGTTTCAGGGTTTTGGAACAGCGTACCGACTCGGCTGCTGATTTCATGAAGTTTGAGTTTCTGGTTGTCTTGGCCGGCAACGTAAACTGCACCTTTGAGCTCCCCACCGAAATAATGAGGGCAAAGACCGTTGATCAGGCGAATTAAGGTGGATTTACCGCAGCCGGATACGCCGGTGCAAAGTACGGCTTCGCCGGGACGAACGGTCAAAGAAATATCTTCGAGCGCGTTTCTGTCGGAAAACGGATAACGGTAAGTGACGTGATTCAGTTCAATCATCTCATTGCCGCCTTAATATCGGTAGGAAAGTAAATTTGTAGTAAAACAGCTGCCGTGCAGATCAGGAGGACCAGAGTGATGGCCATAATGTCATGTTTGCTAAATCCTCTTCTGTGCATAGAGCCCGAATTGCTGCCGGCATGAAGACCTTTAAGTTCAGCCGCAATGCCTAATTCGTCGCTGGTTTTAAGCGCTCTGAAAAGGAGCGGCGTAAACAGCAGACGAGTCGTGCGGATCGGATGAATCGTGCACTGCCACGGATTTATCTTGAAGCCTCTGATCTTCAGAGATTCCCAGATTTGTTTCACATCTCCGGCAAACGTTGGGATAAAACGAATAATCACAGCAGCCGGAAGATAAATAATGAACGGGAGCTTGAGCTGCTGAAGGCCGTTCAGGATGTTCTGCAGTCTTCCTGTCTCTTATACACATCTCCGAGCCCACGAGACGCTCATGAATCTCGT
>USHK01000354.1 GCA_900554375.1 uncultured Sutterella sp. | reverse complement strand
GAGATTCATGAGCGTCTCGTGGGCTCGGAGATGTGTATAAGAGACAGGCCTTCCTGGTCAATGTTGAAAAAGCCAAATAATTCGGAGGATCTGTAATGTCTATCTACACAAGAAAAGAAATGGCGATGCTTTACGATGCCTCCAAGTGCACAGGATGCAAAGGATGCCAAGTCGCCTGTAAACAATGGAACGTTCTGTATTCCGACCTCGGAATGAACGCTTTCCCGTTCTCCGGAAGCTATCAGAACCCGCAAGACCTGAACGGCAGCAACCGCTTGGTCATGACTTTCAAAGAAAAGAAGTCTGACAATCAGCTGCGTCCTGTTGAATGGGCTTTCGGACGTCGTTCCTGCTTCCACTGCACCAACGCCGGCTGCGTCACTGTCTGCCCGACAGGGTGTCTGAAGTACGAGGAAAACGGTGTTGTCTCCGTTTCTCCGGAAAAGTGCATCGGCTGCCGCTACTGCGAAATGGCCTGCCCGTTCGACGTTCCCCGTTACTACGGCGAAGAACCGAAGATCGACAAGTGCACGATGTGCTGGGATCGTTTGGAAAACGGCATGCTTCCTGCCTGCGTGAAGACTTGCCAGCCGGGGGCTCTGCACTTCGGTCCGCGTGACGAAATGATCAAACTCGGCAAGGAACGCGTCGAATTCCTGAAATCCCGCGGCTACGACAAAGCCGAGCTATACGGCGAAAACGAATGCGGCGGCCTGCATATTCTTCAGGTCTGCAAGTTCGGTGCCGAAGCTCAGGGTCTGGTCAAGGGAGCACAGCCGAGCCCGCTCGCTACGCTCAGCAAACTGGCTCAGCCGAGCGCCGGATTGGCTGCCGCCGCTACCGTTGCCGGCTTGGCCGTGTCCTTCGTTGCGGCTTTGGGCTACCGCCGTCGTAAGATGACGATTGAAGAGGCCAAGGAACATTGGACACCTGCTCAGCGTAAACGCGGTGAAGAATATCTCCGCGAAGCTAAGAAAGAAGCTGCTGAACAAGAATGCAGAGAAAATGCAGAGTAAAGAGGACCACCATGATTACTAAGTACATCAAGCGCCACTCCGTTTTGGCACGAATCACACACGGTGTTGTAGCGATTTCCTGCATCCTGCTTGCGATCACAGGACTATTCGTTATGATCACCGCCTGGAACAACGGCGTTGGCAGCGAGTTCACGATCGCGATGCGTTGGACTCATCGCCTGCTTGCCATTCCGTTCATCTTGATTCCGCTTCTGGCGATCATCATTTCTCCGAAGGGCTTTGTTCACCTCTTTAAGAACAACATCTTCGGAAAATGGGATGCTGACGACCGTACGTTCGCCATTCGCTTCATTCCTTATCTTTTCGCTCCCGGCAAAGTTCATATGCCTCCGCAGCGTGAAGTTAAGTCTCTGCAGCGCGTCGCCGACGGCACCCTGCTCTTCGCAGGCGTCTTTGCAGCGATCTCCGGCATGATCCTGTGGCTCAACACCGGTCTTCTGCCCGGCGGAGAATGGGCTTACCACTTCTCTCAGTCCACACTTCTTACTGCTAAGATCGTCCACGACATCTCCTTTATCGTGATCATCGTCTTCGGTCTCGGCCACATCTACCTTGGCGCCGGCATCTTCGAACCGTATCACGGCACGCTGAACCTCATGTTCGGCAACGGCAAAATCAAAGAAGCCGACGCAGCCTATCACTGGGGTTACTGGGCCAACAATGAACTGGCCATCGGTAAGAATGTCGTAGAAGTTAAAGACGGCGAAAAGAAACGCGGTGACACCGCCTCCGAAGGTTGGGAGAAATAAAAAACCATAAGTCAGCGCTCTGCTTCGGGCGCTCACCTCAGAGCTTGGATCCTCGGTCAGAAATGGCCGGGGATTTTTTCCAGTGTGCTCGGCATGAGTGTGATCTAACGAGTGAAAGTCTCGAGGGGGCCGGCAGTGGCAACCCCATAGCAAAAGACAAGGTGCATGCCGTGAGGCGTGGGCTGAAAGCTGGATACTCACAACTTCACTGACAAACGCCCAACTCAAATCCTTTGGATGGACTTGTCTCGAGGATGTCTATGCATCCTCGTAGTAGAGTATTGATAACCTCCCACTGCGGATCCGCATGGCGGGTGGCGTGGAAGAGGCAGGTTGAAATATGCCTCCCCTATCCGATTGAAAAAATCAAAATCTTCAATTCTCAAAAGAAGAGTACGTGGCGCCTTTATCTCATGAGCCTCTTGCTGCACGAAAGTTAGCTGTTTGGATG
>USHK01000353.1 GCA_900554375.1 uncultured Sutterella sp. | reverse complement strand
GGGCTCGGAGATGTGTATAAGAGACAGTCTGAGCGGTCCTCGTCTGCAGGCTGCTTTAATGAAGGGTATTCGTAAGGCTGGGGTCGGTGTTTATGACATCGGCGCGGTGCCGACCCCGGTGCTCTATTTCAGCACGGTCTACCTTAAAACAGGAAGCGGCGTTGCCGTTACCGGAAGCCACAATCCTCCTGATTACAACGGTCTGAAGATGATGCTGGCCGAAGAGACGCTGTACGGTCCGGCGATCCAGCATATCTACGAGATGATCGTTAACAACGAGCTCTTCACGGCAGAAAAGGAAGGACCTTACGAACAGGTAGACGTTGTTCCCGCTTACATGGAAAAGATTCTTTCCGACGTCAAACTTTCTCGTCCGATTAAAGCGGTCGTTGATGCAGGCAACGGTATTGCCGGTCCCTTAGCAGTTGATCTTCTGACGCGCCTCGGCGTTGAGGTCCAAGGATTGTTCACCGATGTTGACGGACATTTTCCAAACCATCATCCCGATCCCTCCAAGCTTGAAAACCTAGAAGACTTAAAGAAAGCTTTGCGAGAGGGCGACGCCGAAGTCGGTATTGCCTATGACGGTGACGGAGACCGTTTGGGCGTCGTGACCAAGGACGGCGAAGTTATTTTCCCGGATCGTCAGGCGATGCTCTTTGCGGGCGATATTCTTGCCCATAAACCGGGCGCCGTTATCGTTCACGACGTTAAATGCACCCGCAACATTCGTCCGTATGTTGAATCCCGCGGAGGCGTTTGCGTAATGTCGCGCACGGGCCATTCGCTGATTAAAGCGAAGATGAAAGAAGTCAATGCCGACTTTGCCGGAGAAATGAGCGGCCACATTTTCTTCCATGATCGCTGGCCCGGTTTTGATGACGGCGTCTACGCCTCTACCCGCTTGTTGGAGATTTTGACCCGCAGTGCAGATGCGAATGCTCCGCTCAAAGCGCTTCCGAATGCGGTTTCGACACCCGAGCTGCAGATTCCGACCGAAGAGGGGGAAAACGTTAAATTAGTCGAACGTCTGAAGGCAAATGCTAAGTTCGATGACGCTCAAGATATTATTACGATTGACGGTATTCGAGTCGAATGGAAAGACGGCTTCGCTTTGGCTCGCCCCTCCAACACCACGCCGGTGGTCGTTCTCCGCTTCGAGGCAGATACGCCGGAAGCATTGGCACGCATCCAGAATCGCTTTAAGGAAGAGATTTTGAAGGTGGCGCCGGAAGCAAAACTTCCGTTCTAATTTGCAGCGAATGCGAATATTGATCGTCAAAACAACTTCGATGGGGGACGTCGTTCATGCCGTCCCCGTTGTCGAAGATATCAAACGTTTTATTTCTAATGCCGAGATCGATTGGCTGGTTGAGGATTCGTTTGCCGATATTCCTAAACATGTGGAAGGCGTTTCCGAAGTTATCGAGTGCTCGGTAAGAAAATGGAAAAAAAGGATTTTTGAAAGGTCGACCCGAGAGCAGATAGCGGCACTTCGTGGGAAGCTTCGCAGAAAGCACTACGATTTAGTGATTGATCTCCAAGGACTGATTAAGAGCGCAGTCTTAGCTTCGTGGACGAATTCCCCGGTTGCCGGATACGATCGGCGCTCCGGCAAAGAGCCTTTGGCTACGATTCTTTATTCGGTTAAATCCAGAGTTGATCGGCAGAAATCGGCAGTTGACCGCTGCCGGGAGCTGGCAGCTAAAAGTCTCGGTTATGAGCTCGGTTCAACACAAGCTCAATTTAACTTTAAGTTTGAAGGTTCTCCGGAAGCGGCAGATACGGTTTTCTTTTTCTGCAACACCAGCCGAGAAACGAAGCTTTGGCCTGAAGAAAAATGGATGGAACTGGGTACCGAACTCATTCGTCGAGGTAAAAAGATCGTTCTCCCGTGGGGCTCTCCGGAGGAAAAAGACCGGGTCCTGCGCATTCAGGCGAGACTCGGCGCAGCGGCCGAGGTTCCGGAGCGTATGTCGATTGGGAGCCTGATGGAAAAGATTTCCTCAGCCGACGCGGTAATTGGTTTGGACACCGGTATGACCCACTTGTCTGCCGCAATGGGACGACCGACAGTAGGTATTTTCCGAGACTATCCAATTGAACTTGTTCCATTGGTTGGAGCGGGCAAAAAAGAAGCCCTAGGAGGAGTAGGATGCTGTCCCCAAGTGCAGGAAGTGCTCAGCGCTTATGAAAAGGTAATTGAACTGTCTCTTATACACATCTGACGCTGCCGACG
>USHK01000352.1 GCA_900554375.1 uncultured Sutterella sp. | reverse complement strand
GCTCGGAGATGTGTATAAGAGACAGATCCACACGAAATCAAATTTCGGCATATTTTGGTAAAGACGCCGGAAGAAGCTAAAGAAATTATTCAATCTCTCAAGGCGGGAGCCGATTTTGCGGCTATAGCAAAAGAGAAATCCTTGGATCAAAGCACTTCGCAAAACGGCGGAAAAATTCCGTTCACCAATATCCGTAACGTTTTAATTCCGGGACTAGCAGAAGCGATCCTCGCCCTTCAACCGGGTGACCTTCTTCCTGTTCCTTTCAAAAGCAAACTTGGATATCACGTCGTACTTCTTGAAGAAAAACGGGAAGTTCCTTTTCCTTCTTATGAAGAAGCTAAAGCCAAACTACTCGAAGAGCTTGAGATGCGCAGAATGTCAGATTTTTTATCGAGCTTTACCGTCAATCACACATCAAAGAATTAAAGATAAAAAAACACCTCTATCCTGAATAGAGCTTAACCTCAAACTAACCGCTTCCAATTTAGCGTTATCTCTAATAAGTTACTAGAAGGAATTTGTCCTAAAATCTGAGCACCGTTGGTTGATTACCTAGCAGGTGCCGACGAAGATCGGAATCACACCCAGCGCCAACCATTAAAACGGCCGTCTGGAGTTTTCAGATGTTTTTCAAACGCTCAGCGCTTTTAATTTATCTTGCGCTTGTCTTTTCTTGCCCTCAATCTTTTGCTCTTGATTCCACTTCTTCTGCTTCTGTTTCTGCTAGTCAGCCTGCCATAACTCTCGAAGGAGAAAGAACTGGAGCTCCTAAAGGAGGTGATCAATTACCAACAAATATAGATGCCGTCACTTCTGCCTCAGTAGTACCTGAATCTCTTAGGCAAACGGATTTCAGACCCAAAGGGTTTGATCCAAAGTCAAACAATAAAAGAGCCTTGTTCATCTTAGATGATCCTCGCCATGAGTCCCTTACTTTTGATCTTTGCGTAACTGCAATGAAATTCTTTGAAGACCATGGTTACGAAGTAGAGTTAAGAGATTTAATTGCACAAAAATTTAATCCTCTTATCACGACCCGAGAGGAGTTTTACCACGCAAAAGATGGTTTCGGAAAAACTCCTGCTGACGTCTTGGAGGAACAAAAATTCATTAAGCTTGCCGATCATATTATTTTCGTTCAGCCTAATTGGCAGGATAGTGATCCCATGTTCACAAAAGGCTATAAGCTTCGGGTTTTTTCAAAAGGCTTTTCCTATGATGACGGTCCAAATGGACGAATAGGCCTTCTCGGAGGAAAGACCTTCTATACGATCATGAATGCCGGTTGGCTTGGCATGGGCCAAGGTCAAAGCGGAGATTCCGTCAATCCTAATCCACAAGAATGGGAAACTTGGATGTTTGCCATGCGTGTCGTCGATGATGACGCTGCAATTGGAAAAAACATGAAGAACTTAGGTAGATTCGTGAATGACAGAACCCCAAAAAATACGGATCCTAATTATTCAGAAAAGCTTGAAAAATTACGTTCGGTGCTTAGAGACCGCCTGAGTCGAGACTTTAACCTTAAATAATTTAAGAAACAGCCAGTCAATGTTACTGGCTGTTTCCATACCATCTCATTCTGAAAGCTTTTGATAAAAGAAGAATTCTAGGGCTCCTGATAGAATTACTTTTTTTTCGTTGGAACATGCCATGGGATTCTTAACCGGTAAAAAATTCCTGATCACGGGAATCTCTTCTAACCGCTCTATTGCTTATGGAATTGCTAAGGCTTGCGCCAGAGAAGGCGCTGAATTAGCCCTTTCCTATAACAACGAACGTTTTAAAGAACGCGTGCAAGGCTTTGCCGATGAATTAGGTGCCGGACAAATCATTAAATTAGATGCCTCTTCCGATGAGTCGATTGATTTAGCGGCGCTTGAACTCGCCAATCGTTGGAGCGACGGTTTCGACGGCTTTGTCCACTCTATAGGGTGGGCACCTCGCGAATCCATCAGTGGAAGCTTTTTGGAAGGCGCTTCCCGCGAGGGCTTTCTCTCCGCGATGAATATTTCTGTTTATTCCTACATCGCTATGGCCAAGAGATTGGTCCCGTTAATGGCCGGACACAGAGCTTCTCTGCTCACACTCTCTTATCTTGGCGGGGAAAAAGTCGTCCCCAACTACAACACGATGGGACTTTGCAAAGCAGCGCTTGAATCTGCAACTCGCTACATCGCTGCTGACTTGGGTCCTCAAGGCATTCGGGCCAACACCCTCTCATGTGGCCCGATTAAGACACTTGCCGCAAGCGGTATTAAAGGC
>USHK01000351.1 GCA_900554375.1 uncultured Sutterella sp. | reverse complement strand
TACACGTAAGGAGTCGTCGGCAGCGTCAGATGTGTATAAGAGACAGGGTCCAGCCCGCGCTTGGTAGCCTGCTCGCGCGAACGCTTGAGCACTTTCATCTGTGCAAGTGTCAAGTTGTCTCGAATGGTAAGATGCGGAAAGAGTTCGAAATGCTGGAAGACCATGCCTACATGAGCTCTGAGCTTCGGAAGGTTGGTGTGCGGATCTCCGATGTTGATATTGTTGACGTAGATCGTGCCTTCCTGGAAATCTTCCAAACCGTTGACGGTTTTAATGAGGGTAGACTTACCTGAGCCGGAAGGACCGCAGATGACGACCACTTCGCCTTTTTTGACGGAGGTAGAGCAGTTTTTAAGAACTTGGAAATCTCCGTACCATTTACTGACGTTTTCGATTCTGATCATCTAATAAAAGTCCTTTGCGGCTTTTCTCTTGCCTAAAGCAGAGCACCTAATACTCACTAAATTCGGTTTTCCATTTTAACGAAATGCAAGCGTTTGCTCGGTTTTTAGGAGGTTGATTTATACGTCGTCTGTTTTTTGAGGCAACTGACAATCATCAAGTACAAAAACGACACGCGTCTGAAAAAATCATGGTATCAAACGAATTAGAATTTTCGAGTCATGAAACCTTAAGAGAAAAAATGAAGAATTTAGTAGATAAGCTGCCGGATCAGCAGCCTGCGTTACGAGTGATGGCCATGCCGCCAGATACCAATCAGTATGGTGACGTTTTCGGCGGATGGATTATGAGCCAGGTAGACTTGGCCGGCTCCTCTATTGCTTCCCGTGTCGCGAACAGCCGAACTGCTACTGTGGCTGTCACAAGCTTTACGTTTAAAGAACCGGTGTGGGTCGGAGACGTGGTTTCTTTCTATGCGACGGTTCTCAGAGTCGGTACGACGTCTATTACGGTAGACGTGACGGTTTTTGCGGAAAGACTCCACAAAGACAACCACCGAATCGTCAAAGTCACCGAGGCGCAGCTTGTTTTTGTTGCGTTAAATAAAGAAGGGCGCCCTCAGCCCGTCTATAGAGCGGACAACCCGGCGCCCGAAAAAACAGAATAGGGAATTATTCGGCAAACTTCGGCTGACGTTTTTCCATAAAGGCGCTGAAAGCTTCTTTGCTTTCGGCGCTTCCTTCTAGGTGAGAGGCAGCCTCTTCTTCTAGCTTGCGCTGCTCTGATAATCCGGACATATAAGCAGCTTTCAGCAGTCTCTTCGTGGCCACCATAGCTTCGGGCGGCAGGGAGGCTAAACGCAGTGCAGCAGCGCTGGCAACAGTCATGACTTTGTCGTCTTCAACAATATGGTTTACGAGCCCCATCGCTACAGCTTCTGCCGCAGAGATCGGTTCCGAGAGAAGTAACTTTTGCGCGGCAAGTTTGTAGCCGCCGCTCTTTACGGCGAGCAGGCTCACACCATAGCGTGGAGTCTGTCCCAACGCCAAGCCTGGCATAGAGAAAAGAGCATGTTCACCGGCAAAGACGAGGT
This sequence comes from uncultured Sutterella sp., assembly GCA_900554375.1. Taxonomy (GTDB): domain Bacteria; phylum Pseudomonadota; class Gammaproteobacteria; order Burkholderiales; family Burkholderiaceae_F; genus Parasutterella. Next base: position 777 of record USHK01000351.1, on the reverse strand, counting down.
CGCAGTGATAAAGCATTGCTGCACCTTGGCCGACAGCGGGACCGCTCACGGCTGCTACGATCGGCTTAGAAAGAGCGTCGAGCGCATCGATGACTTTTTGGAATTCATTAAAAATCTGCGTATTTTCTGTAACCTGTTCTTCAATATCCAAGCCGGCGCAGAAAACGTTGTTGTGTCCGCAAAGGACGATACTGCGCACGCGGGTGTCGTCGTTGAGTTCCAGGAACTCTCGGGCCAAGTCTTTGCAGAGCTCGGAGTTAAGGGTGTTTCGTTTTTCAGGGCGGTCGATTGCGACTTGCGCAATCTTACCTTCAATCGTTGTAACAATTGGCATATCGTTTCCTTCAGAATTCCGCTTATTTTGGCTCTTCTAATTCTGGGTCGCGGGTAATTCTCACTAATTCGAGACTTTTAGATTGTCCAGCGTGAATAGATCGATATTCGGATCGTTTTCGTCCGTTGTCCGGACATAACCGCGCTTGGCCATCATCCTGTGCATGTTTTCATTGTCTTTGAGCACGTAACCCACGACTTTTTCTAATCCTCTGCGGCGAGCCTCAGCCTCAATTTCGTCCATTAACAACGTAGCTAATCCGCGTCCCTGCCAGTCATCTCGGACTGAAATTCCGAACTCGGCAGAGGTGCGGTTAGGCAGCTGGGAAAGACGAGCCTCGGCAATGATGTCGCCAGATTCCGAATTCGGATCCACTGCAAAAACGCAGAAAGAACTGTCTCTTATACACATCTGACGCTGCCGACGACTCCTTACGTGTAGAT
>USHK01000350.1 GCA_900554375.1 uncultured Sutterella sp. | reverse complement strand
GAAGTTGCCCATGACCCAGTCAGGATTGGCTTTGCAAATTTTAAGAACAAATGTCTCAAGAATTTCTCGGCCTTTTTCCGTATGAGTGACTTCCGGATGGAACTGTACCGCGTAAAAACCTCTTTCTTCATCGGCCATACCGGCGATCGGACAAGTCGGTGTAGAGCACATCAGTTTGAACCCCGGCGGCATCTCGGTGACTTTATCTCCATGGCTCATCCAAACCTTGAGATAGCTCTTTCCGTCTGCATCAGTGAAATCGGAAATATTTTTCAGCAGCTTGGTATGACCGTGTTCGCGAACTTCTGCGTAGCCGAATTCCCGCTGAGCGCCGCTTTCGACTTTGCCGCCGAGCTGTTCGGCCATTGTCTGCATGCCGTAGCAAATACCCAAAACCGGAACGCCGATTTCAAATACAGCCTTGGGAGCGCGGTCCGTCGATTCTTCATATGCGCTCATGTGAGAGCCGGACAGGACAATGCCGCTCGGTTTGAATTCTCTAATGAATTCATCGGATACGTCGCAGGAGTGGACTTCGCAGTAAACGTGAGCTTCACGAATACGGCGCGCAATCAATTGCGTGACCTGGCTTCCGAAGTCAAGAATTAAAATTCGATCGTGGTTCATCTTCGCTATATATCAATTAAAAACAAAAGCCGGCCCGAGTCATTAAAACTCGAGTCGACTCTCGTTCGTCATGTTAATCCGAAATTTCAGACATGTAGAAAAAATTAATGTTCCAGTCTGTAGTTCGGAGCTTCCTTCGTAATCTTCACATCGTGAACGTGCGATTCACGCCAGCCTGCAGAAGTAATTTCAACAAAGCATGCTTTGTTGCGCATTTCGTCAATCGTACGGCATCCGCAGTAGCCCATAGAAGAACGCAGGCCGCCGCACATCTGGTAAATAATGGCGAGAACGCTTCCCTTATAGGGGACCATACCTTCAATGCCTTCCGGAACAAACTTATCAACGTTGCCGTTGTTGTTATCCTGGAAGTAGCGGTCGGCAGAGCCTTTGTTCATAGCTCCCAAGGACCCCATACCACGGTAGCTCTTATAAGAACGACCCTGGTAGAGAATGATTTCACCCGGGGCTTCGTCTGTACCGGCAAACATACCGCCCATCATGACGGTGTTTGCACCGGCTGCAATCGCTTTAGCAACATCGCCGGAGAAGCGGATTCCGCCGTCAGCAATCAGAGGAACTCCGGAATCCTTCAGTGCTTCTGCAACATTGGATACAGCGGTAATCTGAGGAACACCGACACCGGCAACAACGCGGGTTGTACAAATAGAACCCGGTCCGATACCGACTTTAACAGCGTCGGCGCCGTGTTCGACTAAAGCCAAGGCTGCGGCTGCGGTAGCGATATTGCCGCCGATCACCTGAACTTGAGGATAATGCTGTTTAACCCATTTCACACGGTCAAGCACACCCTGAGAATGGCCGTGGGCAGTATCAACAACAAGAACGTCAACGCCGGCGTCAACCAACAGTTCGACGCGCTCTTCCGTACCGGCTCCGACTCCGACAGCTGCGCCGGCAAGCAGTTTGCCGTGCTTGTCTTTAGAAGCGTAAGGATGTTCTGTTGCCTTGATGATATCTTTGACAGTCATCAAACCGCGAAGATGGAAGTTGTCGTCAACAACCAGAACTCTTTCGAGACGATGCTCATGCATGAGCTTCTTCGCATCATCGAGCGTAGCACCTTCTTTAATCGTGATCAGGCGCTCAGCCGGTGTCATGATTTCACTAATCTTGGCATCCATGCGGTCTTCAAAACGAAGATCGCGATGTGTAACCATACCCAGGACCTTTTCGCCCTGAACGACAGGAAGACCGGAGATGTTGTGTTCACGAGTGAGACGAAGGACATCGGCAACGATCATATCCGGACCGATCGTAATCGGGTCGGCAACCATCCCTGCTTCGTGACGTTTAACTTTATTAACTTCGGCAGCCTGAGCCTTGGCTGTCATGTTCTTGTGAATAATACCGATGCCGCCTTCCTGAGCTAACGCGATTGCTAAATTAGCTTCGGTTACTGTATCCATAGCTGCGGAGCAGAACGGAATGTTTAAGCGGAGGTCTCTAGTGAATTGTGTGGAAAGGACGGTCTCGCGAGGAAGTACGTTCGAGTATGCAGGAACGAGGAGAACGTCGTCAAAGGTTAAAGCCTTTTGAAGGAGTCGCATTGTTGAACCTCTAAGCACAAAAAACAATTATACGTAAATTGCTGTCTCTTATACACATCTCCGAGCCCACGAGA
>USHK01000349.1 GCA_900554375.1 uncultured Sutterella sp. | reverse complement strand
GAGCGTCCGTGGGCTCGAAGATGTGTATAAGAGACAGGGAAAGAAGGCAAGACACTTCTTTTTAACGGCCACATCGATGTTTTTCCACCGGAAAAAACAGCTACTCGAGAACCCTGGTCCGGCGAAATTGTTGGAGACAGACTTTACGGCCGAGGCTCCACCGACATGAAGTCAGGAGACGCAGCCGGCATTTTGGCGATGTGCTTTCTGAAAAGGCTTGGTTTTGAGCCGAAAGGAACTCTTAGCTTAGGTCTTAATTGCGATGAAGAACAAGGTGGTAAAAGAGGAGTCTTGTACTGTATTAATCAGGGACTTCTAAAAGCTGATTTCACGATATGCATGGAAGCCTCGGAAGACACAATTATCGTAGATACAGATGGGCGGATTGCCTGGAAGGTGACTTTTTCTTCTGATGGTTGGCATGCGGGAACTAGATTAAATAAGGTTGACGCACTTCAGATGGCTCATACGGCTGTCGAGAAGATAAATGAATACGACAAGAAGGTTTTGTTTGCGCAACGCTACTTTGGGGATAGAGATTTCGGTGCAGTAATTTCCGTTACAAGTGTTTCCGCAGGTTTGGAGGGTAAAACGGTCAATATGCATCCTGCTGAATGCACTATTTGGATTGACCGTCGTTACACAAAAAATGAAACCGTAGATAGTGCTGAAAAAGAGCTTATTGAGCTGCTGGATTCCATTCCCGAAGCTGCGGGTCGTTACAAACTTGAAAGACTATTTGCTTCTCCTCGAATGTCTATTGATGCGGAAGATAAAGACATTCAAGACTGCATGAACGCTTACCGTAAAGTATTCGGCACACAGATAAGAGCTGGACGCCGAAACGGCGGAGGAGATGCAGTAAAACTCAGCGTTGCATTTGGTCAAAAAGTGCCTCAATTCGGTCCTGGTATTTTTGAAGTTTTAGGGACGGATGACGAGCATGTGTATATCAGTCAATACTTGAATTTCATCAAGGTCTACATGCTTTTTGCTTGCGAGTATTTTAACTAACTCTTTACGGCCCTCTTCCGAGGGCCTCGATTTATGATTATCGGAATTCTTCTGGCAGTGATCACTTACCTTCTGTGGGGCGCAACCTTTATTACTACCTACTTCATTCCAGACTATCCAGGAATTTATGTCGGCTTAGGACGCGCCGTACTAATCGGTTTCTTCTCTTTAGCCGTTTTTGCGACTTTTCCAGGTAAGTTTAAGAAGCTATGTCCAGCTGACTGGAAAGCTGCGTTAGTTCTCTCAATATTCGGGCAGCTATTGCAGCCGATTTGTTTCTTTTTCTCAGTTATATACGCCGGAACCGCAATTAGCAGTATCTGCTTTGGAATTTGTCCCGTCCTTATCGCTCTCATTTCTAACTCTCAAGCAAAGCGGAAGGGTGAGGCTTGTGTGAGGATAAAGGCTCTGATCCTTCCAATCCTCTTCATCTGTTTCGGTTTTATCTTGTGCAATCTGACGGAATTGCTTTATATGGATAACAATACGAAATCAGTAGAAGACACATTAATTGGCTTGGCTTTCGGCTTATCTTCTTCAAGTTTTTTAACCTATTATTCAATCAGAAATGCCCAATGGCTAAAGGTTAATCGGCAGGTTGGTTCAACAGAATGGTTTTCTGCCCAATGTATAAGCCTTCTTCCTTTGGCTCTAGCACTATACGGAATTACTTGGTGGTTTGATCCATCGATGCCGACACTGTTGGGCCCTCAACCAGCCGTCTTTTCTCTTGTTATGATTCTTCTCGGATTGTTCGGATCATTCGTTCCAGGAATAACATTCAACATGGCTTCGGCCCGAATACCGACATCTCTCCTCGGGCAATTAATAACATTGGAAACTTTTTTTGGAATTGTCTTTGGTCAACTTGTACAAAAGACATGGCCGTCAGCATTATTATCGACCGGCTTAGGCTTTTTTTTAGTCGGCGTAGTTGTGTCGCTCTATCTTTTCTCAAAACAAGCCCCTACTAAGCAATCGTGACTAGATAACCTTACTTGATGTATTCTTCCAGTCAAACATAATATTTCACTCGCAAGCAAAGCTACACGCAAGAGTCTGTCTAGGAACTGCAGAGGCAAATTTGATTGCCAATCCATTAGTCACCGGTACCTTACCTCTTATCACTTGAGACATGCTCGCCCATGAAACGGACAAATTGGAAGCGAACTGTTTAGCACTAAGATTCCCAACATCAAGAGCCGAAGCCAAGATCTGTCTCTTATACACATCTCCGAGCCCACGAGACGCTCATGAATCTCG
>USHK01000348.1 GCA_900554375.1 uncultured Sutterella sp. | reverse complement strand
GAGCGTCTCGTGGGCTCGGAGATGTGTATAAGAGACAGCTCCCACACTGAGAGACTCTATTTACGCAGCATTGAAAGTTTATGAAGATCTCGGTGCCGTCCTTGTCGACATCAAATTAGAAAAAGCCGATTTAGGCGTTCCGGTCTATTACATCATTGCTCCGGCAGAAGCAAGTTCCAACCTCGGACGCTTCGACGGCGTTCGCTACGGCCACCGCGCTCAGAACTACACCGACCTGCTCGACATGATCAAGAAGAGCCGCGACGAAGGTTTCGGCCCGGAACCCAAGCGCCGTATTCTTATCGGTACTTACGTTCTTTCTCACGGTTATTACGATGCCTACTACATTAAGGCTCAGCAGGTCCGCCGTTTGATCGCCGAAGAATTCGATCATCTTTTTGCGGAAAATTGTGACGTGATCGCCGCGCCGGTCTCCACCGATGCAGCATTCCGCTTCGACGACAAGAGCGATCCTCTTTCACTTTATTTAAGTGACCTTTATACCGTTCCAGGTTCGCTGGCCGGACTTCCGAGCATGAGCGTTCCCTGCGGTATGAGCCCGGAAAACCTCCCGTTCGGTCTTCAACTGATTGCACCGAAATGCAAAGAGGCCCGTCTGCTTCGCACCGCCCATGCCTATCAAAAAGTCACAGATTGGCATAAAGCCGTCCCTGCCGGATATTAAGAAAGGATCACAACATGGAATGGGAAGTTGTTATTGGCCTGGAAACACACGTCCAGCTGTCCACTAAATCTAAAATCTTTTCAGGTGCGTCTGCAGCTTTCGGTGCCGAACCGAACACGCACGCCTGCCCGATCGACCTTGCGCTTCCCGGCTGCCTTCCGGTATTAAACCGTGAGGCTGTCGAGAAAGCGATTCGATTCGGCTTGGCTATCAATGCCAAAGTTGCAAATCGCTCCGTTTTTGACCGCAAACATTATTTTTATCCTGACCTGCCGAAGGCGTATCAGATCAGTCAGTTTGAACACCCCGTCGTTATCGGCGGAGAGTTGACCATCCAGGTTGAAAATCCGGACGGTTCGACCTACGCAAAAACCGTTCATCTAACACGTGCTCATCTGGAAGAAGATGCCGGTAAAAGCGTTCACGGTATCGTGCACGGCAAAACAGGTATTGACTTAAACCGTGCCGGCACACCGCTTCTGGAAATCGTGAGCGAACCGGAAATGCGCAGTTCTGCAGAGGCCGTGGCCTATGCCCGCGCGCTGCATGAGCTGGTAACCTGGATTGGAGTCAGTGACGGAGATATGCAGAAGGGCAACTTCAGATGCGACGCCAACGTCTCTGTCCGCCCTAAAGGCCAAAAAGAATTCGGCAAGCGCTGCGAAATTAAGAACCTCAACAGTTTTAAATTCCTGCAGGCCGCTATTGACTACGAAGTCCGCAGACAGATTGACCTCATCTCCGAGGGCGGAAAGGTTGTTCAGGCGACTCGTCTCTACGACCCGGATAATGATGAGACCCGCGAAATGAGAACCAAGGAAGATTCCATGGATTATCGTTATTTCCCGGATCCCGACCTTCAGCCTCTGGAAATCTCCGATGAATGGATCGATGAAGTCAGAGCAGCAATGCCCGAATTGCCCGGTGCTGCGTTGAATCGTCTAATCCAGGAATATGGAATCAATGAAGCTGACGCCATTCAGCTTACTTCCCACCGCCCGCTCACCGTGTATTTCGAAACGGCTGCTGCGAATGTGAAAGATAAGAAGTCTGTTGCCAACTGGATCCGCGGCGAGGTCTTAGCCAAGCTCAATGCCGCTGAGCTCTCAATCGAAGAAAGTCCGGTATCCGCCGAACAAGTCGGCCAAATCCTTAATCGAATGAGTGACGGCACGCTCAATCAGAAAGGCGCTCGTACCGTCTTCTCTGCGATTTGGGAAAAGAAGGGCGACAATGTCGACGCACTTATCGAATCTTTGGGTTTGAAACAAATCTCGGACACAGGCGCTATCGAAGCCGCAATTGACGCGGTTCTCGCGGCTAATCCGAAGATGGTGGCCGAATTTAAGTCCGGCAAGGAAAAAGCTTTCAATGCTTTAGTCGGCCAAACTATGAGAGCTACCAAGGGCAAAGCCAACCCAGCTCAGGTCAATGAAATCCTGAGGGCGAAACTAGCTCAGTAATAAATCTTTCTCTATAGGCACACAGGACGGCAGGCCGTCCTGTTTTTTTTATTCTTTTAGGAATTGCTGCCGTATTTACGACCTGTCTCTTATACACATCTCCGAGCCCACGAGACGCTCATGAATCTC
>USHK01000347.1 GCA_900554375.1 uncultured Sutterella sp. | reverse complement strand
CTGCGGCTACTTGCGGGAGGCGAGAAGCCAGACGGCGGCAAATACCAACACTGCTCAGACGCATTCAGCCGGAGTAAGCGGAGTGCCGCAGACCATTGAAGAACTTAGAAGCCACACGCTCCTATTGAGAAACACTTCCAATCGTTCTTTTAGCCGAAGGCTGGAGAATCGGGGAGCAGGTTTTGAGATTAAATCCGATGACACGGTGCATTTTGAAGATGCCTATTCCTGCCGCATGCACCTGATTTCCGGAGAAGGTATATTGGTTGACTTAGTTCCGTCCTTTGTTTCCGATGAGTTGATGAGAGGCGACATTGTTCCTGTGCTGCCCGGATGGCACCGGCGTCCTCGGAAGATCTGTGTCTGTCGGAGAGACTCAGATCATTCGCCTTTAGTATTTGAGTTGGCAGAGTTGATTGTCGAAAACTTCAAAAAGCACACGGTCGACAGTTGGATCTTTTGGTACCGTTATTTCGGTATTCCGCTTGAATCGGTTGTTTTGCCGAAAGCGGACTAAATCTTGTCGCGGAACATGAAATAAGCGGCTCCGAGCATGCAGAGAGAGGCCCAAAGGTAATCTAATTTCAAAGGCTGCTTCATGTAGATGAACGCAAAAGGAACGAAAACGCTTAATGAGATGACTTCCTGAAGGATTTTCAGTTGTCCTAATGAAAGGCCCGAAAAGCCGATCCGGTTAGCAGGCACCATGATGCAGTATTCGAAGAAGGCGATAAGCCAGCTGGAAACAATCGCAATCCACAATGGAGAGTTCCCGAGGTTTTTAAGATGCGCGTACCAAGCAAACGTCATAAAACAGTTTGAGAGGAGGAGCAGCGCAGCTGTCTTGTAGAGAACGGGAATCTGAGAGAAGAACTGGCTTAGTGTCTGCATTTGACTAAAAGAACTTTCATTAAAGCGTTTGCAGATTATAGAAATCAGAGGACGACTTTTTCAGAGGTTTTTACTGGCTTTTTTCTCTTGGTTTGCTGAAGCCGAGAAGAATGACAGCCGCGAGCACCATCACTGCTCCCGCAAGCATGAAAGCGTTCATCTTTTGAGAGAAGAAAAAGTAAGAAAGCACGATGGCGGTGAGCGGTTCAACGGTCTCAAGCACGCCGGTAATGGTCGGAAGTATCTTAGAAGCGCTGACAATGTAGAGCGTGTAGGCGACAATGTGCCCCATGATGGCCACCCAAAGCACGCTTAAGATGGTCAGAAAGTTCCATTCCAGAGAGACCTTCCAAAAAGGATAGTAGAAGTTGCAAAGGAGGGTCGTGAACAGCATTGCCCAAGTCATGGCGATGATGGGCCCTACCTTTAGAACAATGGAACGGCTTTGAATAGTGTAGGCGGCGCTAAAGAGAGGAGCACCGAAACCGATCAATAGTGTTAGCCAACCGAAAGAAAGGTTCGAGAAGTTTCCTTTGGTCATCATCAGGCAAACGCCGATGAGCGCCAAGGTACAGCAAAGTATCTGAGAGCCGGTCGGCATCACGGCGGCAAACAGCAAAAGCCCCATGATGCAGAAAGGCCGCGTTGCCGCGATGACAGCGGCGGTTTCCGCGTTGGAGTACTTCACGCAAACATAGAAACTTACCTGTGTAAGAAGAACCAAGACACCGAACAGGAAAAACTGAAAAACATTTTGTTTGTCAGCAACAGCGAGAAAGGTTTTTTTGGGACTTCGGACGAGCGATATGCCGAAAAGAGCTGTTGTCGTAACAACCATCGTTAACGAGATGAACTGAGCCGGCGCCATTCTGACGGTATGTAAAAGGTACTGAGCGGCGATGTCCATGGTTCCCCAAAAGAAACCGGACAAAATGCCGAAAATTACGCCGAGTCTTCGAATATCCATTGTTCGTCTCCTACTGCATGGTTATAGAGCTCAGGAATTAACGATCGGATGTGAAAGCATAAATTTGGGTACAAGAAATAACTTTCTTCTCCGTATGAAAACTAAAATCTCACTAATTTTTTCTGAAAGGATGAGCTTTGTGCAAGAAAACAGATATTCCCGTCACGAACTCCTAAGAGAGGTTGGAATTGAAGGCCAAAAAAAAATCTCTCAAGGCCGAGTGCTAATCATCGGTGCGGGCGGTTTGGGTTCCCCGGCCGCGCTTTACCTAGCCTCTTCGGGTGTAAAAAAGATCACGATTGTGGATTCTGATACGGTGGATTTAACGAATCTGCAGCGTCAGGTTATTCACAATATGGAGCGCTTAGGCATGAATAAGTCCTGTCTCTTATACACATCTCCGAGCCCACGAGACGCTCATGAATCT
>USHK01000346.1 GCA_900554375.1 uncultured Sutterella sp. | reverse complement strand
GATAAGACCGGCCAGAAGGAACATCTTGGTCTGCAGTGTGTTGATAAGCTCAGGCTGACGAGCAGAAGCTTCGAGGTATTTGCTACCCATGATAGCGATACCGATACAGGCACCGAAGGCACCAAAGCCAATGATCAGGCCGCAAGCCAATGCAACATATGCAACGTTTGTCATAACGAACTCCTTGTTTAATATGACGTATTTAAATCAAAAGAAAGAAAAGAATTAGTGTCCTTCGTGAGACTGACCAATGTAGACGAGAGTCAACATCATCATAATGAAGGCCTGAAGCAACACGATAAGAATATGGAATAACCACCAGCAGAGACCGGCAAAGAACTGACCAAGTACACCGAAAGCAGCAAGTCCGACTTCTCCTTCCCAAAGCATCCCGGTGAGGAGCGCAATGAGGAAGAACAAGAGTTCACCCGCATACATATTACCGAAAAGTCGCATGCCGAGAGAAACTGTTTTTGCCAAATATTCAATAATATTCAGCAGGAAATTGAACGGCCAAAGAAGAATGAAGTTACCGAAAGGAGCAGTGAAAAGCTCTTTTCCGAAACCGGCCGGTCCTTTAATTTTGATACCGTAATAAATCATCAGCAACAGTACGCCGACGGAAATACCCATTGAACCGTTAAGGTCAGCGGTAGGCAGAGGACGCATGTAATGAATGCCGAACCAGCCGCAAATGGCAGGAATCAAGTCAACCGGAATAAGGTCGATGGCGTTCATCAGGGTGACCCAAACAAATACGGTCAAAGCAAGAGGAGCGATAAAGGTGCGGTCTCCGTGAACAATGGATTTAGCCTGTTCCGAAACCATATCGACGAGCATTTCAACTGCGCACTGCCACTTGCCCGGGACGCCGCTTGTGGCTTTTTTGGCAGCACTATACATGAGCCAAATTGCCAACAGCATCATAAGGATAGAGAAAACAGCGGTGTCGAAGTTAAAAACGCTGAAGTCGACAATGCTTCCTTGCTTAGCACCAATATTGTTTAAATGCGTCAAATGGTGCTGAATATACTCAGTAGCCGTGCCTGCCATGATTCGTTTATTCCTTCAATTATTTCCTGCTTGCCAAAGCAAAAATATGACTTAGTAAAACTATTCCAGCTGACAAAATAAATGGCAGCCAGCTTAATTCTTTATAAAACAAAGCGACGCTGAAAAATCCTAAGATCACCAGCGACACCTTTATGAATTCGTATAAGAAGATTGCCAACGGATGGGCTTGCTGATTCCGAAACAAATGCATCAGTAAGACGACGAGCATTGAAGGGAGTGCACAAACCAAACCGCCCAAGAGGGATGAAATTCCAGCCACAGAACCTGCTGCAACCCAAGAAACAAGGCCACAAAGAATGACGGCTCCGCTCTGCCAGAAAACAGTTCTTCTCAAGGCCTTCATGGTCTCAAAAATCTCCTTGTTTCCCGTCCTGACAGCAAAAATCCGAATGCATTCTAATGAGTTAGGCCAAAATGAGCAACTGAATCAATCAATTATCATCCGTTTGAATGAAGGGTTTGTTCCAATAAAATATAGCTTTATTTACTACTTAGAGATCTCAAAAGTTCAAGAATTGCGACGAATTCTTTTTCATTTTTAAATGAAATCTGTAAGTTACCTCTTCCTTTAGAATTTGATACAAGTTTTACATCTGTATTCAGGATTTTTGAAAGCTCATCCTCAAATTTAATAAATTCCTCGCTTTTTTGCGCCGTTTTATGGGGATTCTCGCTTGTATTTTCCCTTTCTTTATAACGTGCGACGTATTCCTCCGTTTGTCGGACAGAGAGGCCTTTTTCTTTGATTTGCTGGGCTAGCCAAACTTGTTGTTCCTCTGGGAGAGAAAGCAGGGCTCTTGCATGACCCATTTCAATTTCACCGGCTCTAAGCATAGCCTTTACCGCTTCGGGCAAACCTAACAGACGAAGAAGATTGGAGATCATCGGTCTGGAACGGCCGATAGCCTCTGCAACACCTTCATGGCTGTATTTAAATTCTTCAATGAGTCTTTGGATCCCCTCTGCAGTTTCCAATGCATTCAGGTCTTTTCTCTGGAGATTTTCAACAAGGCCAACAATCATGGCCTGCTTATCGCTCACATCCAAAATCGTTACAGGAACTTTTTTTAGTCCTGCTATTTTGGCAGCCTGATAACGTCTTTCGCCTGCCAAAATTTCATACTTGTCCGATGCGAGCTTTCTTACGACAATCGGATTTAAGATTCCGTTTTGTTTAATGGATTGGGCTAACTCGGATCTGTCTCTTATACACAT
>USHK01000345.1 GCA_900554375.1 uncultured Sutterella sp. | reverse complement strand
GATTCATGAGCGTCTCGTGGGCTCGGAGATGTGTATAAGAGACAGCTATAACGTGATCCTTGCGATGATTCTGCCAATCATTACCGGTATGCCTGCGGCGGCAATTTTGGTACCGGCCGCTGCGATTGTGTCGAAGTTCGCTTCTGACACCGTAGCCGGTGTGATTGAGAGCGCGGCGGATCGACGCAACAACTACCGGCTCCGCACGTCCGACTTCCGTATGTCGGCCAAGGCGCTTTTCAGCTGCTTTGAGCGCATGGAGCTTGCTTTCCCGAAGAAAGACATTCTCTCTTTGATGTCTCGTCCGGCAGATTTCATCCGCGTAATTTCCGAGCGTTCTAAGTCAATGGAAATCGAGTGCATCGTGATTTCTTTGGATCTGATGTACATCTGGTACTACCAGCCTTGTGCACAGCATGCGTTTCTGACAGAACTCAAGAGAATGTCTGCCGAAGAACGTCTGGTTTTTGTCCGCTTCCAGAAGTCGCTTACCGAGTACAAGGAAGTTTCAAGGCTGTTCTTGAGCGGAATGTTGGGTTCTAATTTCTCTAAGGCACTGGCTTTCTACTTGGATAACTACAAAGCCTATCTCACTGCAATTGAAGACATTTGCAGAAAGATAGAGGAACATTCTCCTAATGAGGTGCAAGAGGCTCACGTGAAAACTAGTCCGCTCACTGCGTCACTTGCTTGGATGAAGACTCGGGCAGCAGTCCTCGGAAGGAAATTCCGAGGGAAGAAAGAAGAATCTTTAGCGCAGGAAGTGGTGGAAAAGACCACGACTGAGAATGTCTGACGGAAGCTAAAGAAAAGTTGAAGCGGCGCATCTGTTTTCGCAAGGGTGCGCCGATTTTTCGCCGAAGAATTCTTACGTTTTTGTTGAAGACCTGAATCAATCGCATTAATTCGGATTCATTTTCGACATAGGTGTTCAATAATATTTCATATTCTTGTTGAATAATATTGAATATTGATGATGAATATTATCTAATATTTGGCCTTGCAAACCAGAAAATAACGGTCAGATTTGCCAAATACTGTGAGCAACAATACTTGGCGAAATGGGGAAGGCTCTATCAGTCATACAAATAATAGATGCGTTTTCTGCAAGGTCCGGAAGAAGATCCTCGGTTTTTTTGAGCCATTTGGCATCATGTGCGTCGGGAGATGTTTTAGATTTTATTTCTACGCAGCTGTACTTTCCTTGGGCATGAATGATTAGGTCAATCTCCATCCCGGTGTTGTCGCGGTAAAAGAAGAAATTAGCCTCTCTGCCATTATGAACCCAGCTTTTCTTAATTTCGTTAATGACGAAGTTCTCAAAGATATTTCCGGCCAAATAAGAGTTGCTTAACTCTTTACCTTTCTGAAGATTGAGAAGATGGCAAACTAATCCAGTATCAGTGAAATAGAGTTTTGGACTTTTCACTAACTGCTTTCCAATATTATGAGCATACGGACGCAGTAAATGAACAATACCGGACGCTTCGGCAATTGATAACCACCTTTTAACCGTGGGCTGGGATACTCCAACCTCTTTTGCTATCTCTTGAAGTCTGAGTTCTTGGCCCACTCGTCTCGCAATAGTGATGAGAAATTTTTCGAATTCATCAAACTTCTCTATGCTCGATAAGCTTCGGACGTCTCTTGAAAGATACAAGTCGACTAAGGATCTAAAAAACCAACTTCTCTCTGTTTCGGTCGCTTCCTTTAACTCGGGCCAAAATCCTTGGAAAACAGCGCTCCAAGTATCTTCAGGAGCAAGAATAGGGAGATTTGATGAAAGAGAAAAGCTAGGAAGATAAGGCTTCTGTTCCAGGCCCTTTCCAGCAATTTCATAAATAGAAAAAGGCCATAACTCGAAATTCATTAATCTGCCAGGCAGAGCATCTGATACCTGAGACATTAATGATAGTTTTTGCGAACCACTCAACCAATACAGACCATTATCTGATCTTGAATCAACCAAAATTTTTAGGGCTCTAAAAATTTCTGGAACACGCTGAACTTCATCAAAAAAACAAGGAGGAGAATTAAGCTGCAGGAATTGGAGCGGCGCACTTTTAACTGCTTCGAAGTTGCTAATTTCGTCAAAACTGATGATTTTTCGTTTATCTGACGATAATTGTCTCAATAATGTGCTTTTACCGACTTGCCGCATTCCTGAAATCATAACGATCTTAAAGAATTTGGAGGCTTCTTCAATAACAGGCTGGATCGTGCGTGGTAGGTAATTCATCAAATTTAGGCGCGGAGACCCCTGCCTTCAGGCAGGGGAGGAAGCGCCTC
>USHK01000344.1 GCA_900554375.1 uncultured Sutterella sp. | reverse complement strand
GGCATACGAGATTTCATGAGCGTCTCGTGGGCTCGGAGATGTGTATAAGAGACAGTTTATCGGCTACATTGATTGGTTTACATTCGCCAATCTTTACAGCGTTTTCGCTTTGATCTGCGCTTTATCCCTTTTTGTGTTCTTCAAACAGCTTCGGATAGGCTACAGGCCCTGGATCAATAAGTTGGCTGCCGCCATGTTCGGCGTTTACCTGATTCATGAGAATCCAATCGTTTATCCTTGGCTTTGGAGCAAGGTTTTTCATGTTCCGGAACATCTAACCAGCTTTTGGTTTTTACTTTACGCACTCGGAGTAGTCACGCTCGTATTTTTCGTGTGCGCCGCCATTGATCTTGTCTGGGAAAAAATTCTTCAATCGGGTTATCAAAGGCTTCTTTTACCAAAACTTCAGCCTATAGATAAGAGAATTTCCGATTTCTTTAATTCACCGGCAATACAAAAATAATTGTGGTCTTTTTCACATTTTTTAGCTTTTGATTTAGGAATTTTTGAGCTTTTGACTTAACTCTCTACAATGGAAGAAACTTTTATAGGTTGTTTATGTCTGCTCCTATTACCGATTCTTTACCGCTTCCGCCGCATTCCCAAGAAGCCGAGCATGCCTTATTAGGCGCGCTATTAGCCAATCCTGAATCTTTTCATTTAATTGATCCGCCTCTTGAACCCGGCGACTTTTACAGTTATGCAAACCGCTTGATTTATCAGGCCATTTTTTCTCTTGCTTCTCAAGGGAAACCAGCCGATGTCCTTACGGTCTCCGACTTGTTAAGAGAAATAGGAAATGAAAAAGAAACCGGGGGGCTGGAATATCTCAATCGCTTGACCGAGAGTTATGCGAGTGCTGCAAATCTTGGAGAATATGCAAGGATTGTTAAAGACAAAGCCTTACGGCGAAATCTTATTTCTAAACTTGTTCAACTAGAAGCAGAGGTAAATTCAGACAAAGGTGCTTCTTCAGAGGACCTGCTAGACCGCGTGCAGAGTGAGTTCTTAAAAATGGGGCTTGGAAAAAATAAAGATGCGTCGGCCTTCGAATCAGCGGGATCTATCCTAGACAGCGTCATTGACGAGATGCGAATAGTCTCGGAATCCCCGACAGAAATTCGCGGCTGCGAAAGCGGAATTGAACAGCTGGATGAGGTAACGAGAGGTTTTAGGCCAGGGCAGCTCGTGGTAATTGCGGCTCGTCCCGGTATTGGTAAAACAGCCTTTGCACTTCAGGTGGCAAGACTTACCGCGGTTCGGCAGAAAAAGCCGGTTGCGATTTTCGCACTGGAAATGACCAAAAATGAAGTCCTCAAAAGAATGCTAAGTTCAGAGAGCGAAGTCGAAATGGAAAGCATTGACGGAGCTCAAATGACGGATATCCAGTGGAGCAAGATTTATCAGGCACAGGACATTCTTTCAAGAGCTCCGATTTTCGTTGATAGTTCTAGCGAGCTCACTCTAATGAGAATCAAGACGAAACTTCGACAGCTTGCCGCCCAAGTCGGAAGTATCGGCCTTGTGGTTGTGGACTATCTGCAATTGCTTGAACAGGAGGACGAAAACGCTTCTGCCGATTTGCGTTCCATTCAAATCGGCGTCCTATCGCGCGGTTTAAAGCTCTTGGCCAAGGAGCTCAATGCGCCGATTCTTTTACTATCCCAACTTAATCGACAGATAGAAAATCGTCCCAACCATACTCCGCTTCTTTCTGACTTAAGAGAATCGGGCTCTATTGAGCAAGATGCAGATATGGTTCTCCTGCTTTATTCCAAAGCTAAATTCGGGCAGGAACAGGGAGATTCAAGAACGATTTATATGGACTTGGCAAAGCATAGAAACGGTCGTCTAGACGTCTTTTCCACGATTTTCCGAGGAGAGATCCAGTGTTTTGAGGAGCTGAACGCCTGGTCTCACTGAAAGGAAAAAAGAGCCTAGACCGACGTGTTCAATGAACATCTAAATCTTGGAGGGCTTCGGTCTAGGCCCGTAAACCATTGTCGGTTGGAAAAATAACACAAATATGGGATGAATAGCAAATCGATAGGCTATTTTTCTTTTATTTAAACCCGACGAAAAGCCTTGTAAGCCACGGGATTTCAAGAATGCTGCAGAAATTATTCGAATTTTTTATTTATAACGAATCTGCATAGGGATGATCCCAAAATTAGGTGCGGAAACTTGTGGTCCTTTTCACATAATTTCTTTGTAACCTTTATCGAACTTTAACAACCGTACTTTCTATTATCTGTCTCTTATACACATCTCCGAGCCCACGAGACGCTCATGAATCTC
>USHK01000343.1 GCA_900554375.1 uncultured Sutterella sp. | reverse complement strand
GCATACGAGATTCATGAGCGTCTCGTGGGCTCGGAGATGGGTATAAGAGACAGGCCTTATTGCCGTCAGCTAAGAAACGAGTTAAAGCACGAAGTTTAGTGTCGTAGTCGTTCTTATCCGTCTGCGGACGGAACTTCCCTTCCTTGACCTGAATGACCTTCTGTTTGGCCTTCTGTTCCTGTGCCTTCTTCTGCTCCTGATAGCGGAATTTTCCGTAATCCATCAGACGGCAGACCGGAGGACGAGCATTCGGCGCGACCTCCACTAAGTCAACATCTGCCTCTTCGGCCATGGCTAAAGCTTGAGAGGTCCTGACAATACCGATCATCTCGCCGTCAAGACCCGTCAAGCGAACTTCAGGGACGCGGATCTCGCCATTGATCCGGTGTGTACGTTCTTGAGCTATTTTCGTCTCCAATTAGTTATTCAATTTCGTTCACGTTGCGGCGGGTTGCCACATCTTCCTGAACGAGCTTAATAAAGTCTTCTATGCTCATGGCGCCAAGATCCTTGCCGCCACGAACGCGAACCGCGACTTTACCTTCTGCCTTTTCCTTAGCTCCGACAACGAGGATATAAGGAAGCTTCTGCAGGCTAAGTTCGCGAATCTTATATGTAATTTTGCCGTTTCGCAAATCCGCTTCGGCTCGAAGACCTGCCTTTTTGAGCATAGAAACGACTTCTTTTGCGTAGTCGGCCTGATCGTCGGTAATGTTGGCAACGGCGACCTGGACCGGGGCAAGCCAAGGCGGGAGCTGACCGGCATAATGCTCAAGCAGCATACCAATGAAGCGTTCCAAGCTTCCGACAATGGCGCGGTGCAGCATGACCGGAACTGCTCTTTCGTTGCTTTCCGTCACATATTCAGCTCCGAGGCGAGCCGGCATTTGGAAGTCAACCTGAATCGTACCGCACTGCCAGCCGCGGCCCAGAGAGTCACGCAGGTGGTATTCAATCTTCGGACCGTAGAAAGCGCCTTCGCCCGGAAGAATATCGTACTTAATGCCTGAAGCATCCAATGCATCCATCAGAGCTTTTTCTGCTTTATCCCAGGTTGCGTCATCCCCGATGCGTTTTTCCGGACGTGTCGCAATCTTGTAGGAGATATCGGTAAAGCCATAGTCGGCATAAACCTTCTGAACGAGCTTGGTGTAAGCCGTGCACTCAGAAAGAATCTGGTCTTCGGTACAGAAAATATGGCCGTCGTCCTGAGTAAAACCGCGAACGCGCATCAAGCCGTGCAGAGACCCGGACGGTTCATTTCTGTGACAGGCGCCGAATTCTCCGTAACGAATCGGGAGATCGCGATAAGAACGAACAGCACTGTTAAAGATTTGAATGTGGCCGGGACAGTTCATCGGCTTCAGAGCGTAGTAACGATTTTCCGACTCTGTCGTGAACATATTTTCTTTGTACTTAGACCAGTGGCCGGATTTTTCCCAAAGGGAGCGGTCTAACAGCTGAGGAGCTTTAACCTCTTGGTAACCGTTATCCTGATAAACACGGCGCATGTATTGCTCTACCTGCTGCCAAAGGGCCCAGCCGCGAGCGTGCCAGAAAATAAGGCCCGGAGCTTCTTCTTGAAAGTGGAAGAGGTCCAGCTCTTTGCCAAGTCGGCGGTGGTCGCGCTTTTCTGCTTCTTCCAGCATATGGAGGTAAGCAGCCATGTCATCTTTCTTAGCCCAGGCTGTACCGTAAATTCTCTGCAGCATTTCATTTTTGCTGTCGCCTCTCCAGTAGGCACCGGCAAGCTTCATCAGTTTGTGGACTTTCAAACGACCGGTGCTCGGGACGTGAGGTCCGCGGCAAAGATCGACATAGTCCCCCTGTCGGTACAGAGAAATAGTTTCGCCGGCAGGAATAGAGCCGATGATTTCAGCCTTGTAATGTTCGCCGATGGAATTGAAATATTTGACAGCCTCATCGCGATCCATCTCTTCACGAACAATAGGAAGATCGCGTTTAACGATCTCATCCATCTTCTTTTCGATGAGCGGCAGATCTTCGTTGGTCAGATGTTTCGGCAAAGAAAAGTCATAGTAGAAACCGTTTTCAATCACGGGCCCGATCGTGATCTGGGCTTCCGGATACAATTCCTTGACCGCCTGTGCCATCAAGTGAGAGGTCGAATGACGAATGATCTCAAGGCCCTCAGGGTCTTTGTCAGTCACAATCGAAACCGTACTGTTTTCGGTAATCGGGTGAGACAGGTCCACGAGTTTGCCGTTAACTTTACCTGCCAAAGCAGCGCGAGCAAGGCCGGCGCCGATAGAGGCCTGTCTCTTATACACATCTCCGAGC
>USHK01000342.1 GCA_900554375.1 uncultured Sutterella sp. | reverse complement strand
ATCTACACGTAAGGAGTCGTCGGCAGCGTCAGATGTGTATAAGAGACAGCGCTTTGATGGAAGTTGCCGGCCACTTCTTTGCGCTGCTGCTTTTTGAAGAAATTCAGGAAAAAGCTGCTACAACGGAAGAAAAGCTGGAGGCCCTTTGGCAGGAGCTCACGTTTATCTCCAACTATGTCATTAACATGGGGGTGCGTTTCGACTTTGAAAGAAGCTTCTTTGAAGAACGCAGGAAGGGTGTGTTGTCCGTCACTAAGATCTCTAATCTGCTGTCAGAGGCTTGGCAAGCTTGGTACGGAGAGAGCACTGCAGGCGTCGATCCCTATCTTTGGATCAACCGCGGTCAGTTCTACAAGATTGACGACTACTTCTACAACTACCCGTATATCTTTGGTACGGTTTGTGCCTACGGATTATCTGAGATTCGTCACAGAATGCCGGAAGTATTCCCAAAAATTTACAGTGAGTTTCTGCTTAACAGCGGACGTATGTCCGTGGATGACCTCTTTAAAAAGTTCTTCAAGATCGATATTACTCAGCCTGAATTTTGGGAAAGCGGCCTGAGAGCAATGGAACGGAAGATTTCTGTTTTTGAGGCGGAAGCTCGGAAGTGTTCCGAAAAAGCAGTAATGGAAAATACTTAGCAAGAAAACCTCCGTTACAACTTTCTGTTGTAGTTTGCTAAGGAATGATGAATTGTAAATTTCTGAATGAATGTTCATTTAGAAATGAACTAGAATTGTGTCCGTTGCGCTTCTCAGGCGAGAAGGCACACTCAAATCAGAATAAATTGGGAATAAATCTCGAGGTTTTTCATGTTATTGAACGACTTAAAGAAAGCGGCGTTGTGTGTTGCCGCGGGCTTTGCCGTGACTATGTTCGGCGGATGTGACTCGCAGAAATCGACCGGTGCACCGGCCGGGGCCGGTGCTCAGCGAGCACCTCAAGTTTCCGTCACTGAAATTCAGCCGACCGAGTTGGACATGACCACGACGCTTCAGGGCCGTACGACCCCTTATTTAGTTGCTGACGTTCGTCCTCAGGTAGCCGGGATTTTACAAAAGCGGCTCTTTAAGGAGGGAAGCGAGGTTAAGGAAGGAGAAGCGCTTTATCAGATTGATCCGGCGGTTTATGAAGCCGCGGTGGCAAGCGCCAAGGCTGAGCTTCAGAGAGCTCAGGCTGTGCTTTATCAGACTCGTTTGACTGCAAACCGCTATGCCCAGTTGGTGAAGACAAACGCGATCAGTAAACAGAACAATGATGACGCTCAGGCTGCTTACAAGCAGGCCCAAGCCGCAGTCGCAGCCGCTGAAGCCGGCCTGAAGAACGCTCAGATCAATCTGGACTACACGACCGTTCGTTCTCCGATTACCGGGCGCATCGGCCGCTCCTTGGTCACGCCGGGTGCGCTGCTTTCCGCACACCAGGCCCAGAACATGGCTGTCGTTCAGACGTTAGATCCGATTTATGTTGACGTGACACAGTCAAGCAAAGAAATTCTCAGCCTCAAAAAGGATATCGCTGCCGGCAAACTTAAAACGAAAGGCGGCGCTATTCCTGTGACTTTGATTATGGAAGACGGGACGAAGTATCCGCAGACGGGTGAACTCACGCTTTCTGAAGTATCCGTCGATCCCGGAACCGGCACCATTACGCTGCGTGCTGAATTCCCGAACCCCGACAATATTCTTCTGCCTGGAATGTTTGTTCGTACCGAACTGCCTCAGGGGACGATGGAAAAAGCTCTGCTTGTTCCGCAGCGTGCTGTGATGCGGGAAGCCAACGGTACTCCTTACGTTTATGTCGTTGAAGACGGAAAAATCGCTATTCGTCGCTTAGTGACTCATCGCACACAAGGTCAAAACTGGATTGTTGAAGAAGGTCTGAATCCGGGCGAAAAGGTTGTCATTGAAGGTCTGCAGAGAATCCGTCCGGGCGTACCTGTTCAGATCGTTCCGACTATGGCCGAGCAAGAAAAGGCAAAAGCTGCAAAGGCTGCTAAGCAATAAATTCAGAGGTTGATATGGCAAAGTTTTTTATTAACCGACCGATTTTTGCTTGGGTGATCGCAATTGTGATCATGCTTGCCGGTACGCTTTCGATTCTGAATCTTCCGGTTTCCATGTATCCGCAGATTGCGCCTCCTCAGGTCAGCATCTCTGCAACCTATCCCGGTGCTTCTGCTAAAACGATTGAAGATACGGTTGTTCAGGTGATTGAACAAAAGATGACCGGGTTGGACGGTTATCTGTACATGAGCTGTCTCTTATACACATCTGACGCTGCCGACGACTCCTTACGTG
>USHK01000341.1 GCA_900554375.1 uncultured Sutterella sp. | reverse complement strand
AGATTCATGAGCGTCTCGTGGGCTCGGAGATGTGTATAAGAGACAGATACGAAACCGAGCTTGCCGAATTGGAAGCCAGGGCAATTGAAGAAACAGAAAGCCCTGAAGTTAAGTATTGCCATCGTGCTTGGACAAAGCCGATCTCCGTCTTGCTTTTTCTTTTGATACCGGCAGCGGCTCTTGTGCTCTACTTCTGTTGGACAAATCCCTCTCTTGTGTCCTATAAAGGAACACCGGAGGCGCTGGCGGCGGTTCAGCCTGCCGATCGAATCGGCCAGCTTCGAAAGTTCCTTAAAGAAAGCCCTAAAGCGGTTCGAGCATGGCTTGCCTTAGCCGATGAATACGGACGGGAAGGACAGTATAAAGAAGCCCTAAACGCTATGAATAAGGCTTTTCTCGTTTCTCCGAACGGAGTCGCTAAAACAGCGGATTACCGAGTTCAGCGCGCGGTATTTGCTCTGGAAACTTCGGATCCGATGCTGCGCACTCAGGCCATTGCTGATTTGGAGAAAGCTGTGAAACTGGAGCCTTCCAACATCCGTGCTTTGGAGCTCGGCGGGATTGTGGCTTATCAGAGCGGCCAATACGCCAAAGCCTCTGAGTTTTGGCAGGAACTGCTCCTTCTTACACCACAGGACTCTCCGGCGTATTCACGGCTTTTGGATGCGATCGCAGACGCCAAGAACCGAGCTCAAATGAATTTCAAGTTCTAAATCTTCGCTGTCAAAGACATTTCACAGGGCTTGCAGTGGAAACGGGCTGTGAGCTCAATTTTGCCGCTGCGCAGCTTTAAAGGCGTGGGCTTTATTTTCTCTCCGCGCAGCTTGCCCTGTTTCGGACAGATGTTCAGCGCATGCCGAATGCAGTAGCGGCAGCGCATCACTTCAGTTTCGCCCTTATGCTGCCCTTTCTCAAAAGCGGGTTCTGTCACTTGAGTTCCATGCAATTGGTAGAACTCAAGAGCTTTCTTGTTCATGACGTTGCCGTGATAGTCCAGTTCTTTAACCGGAAATACCGCGGACACGTCTTCTTTGGCCTGCGGAAGGCTCTCTCTCTTTTGCGAGCGATCATCCTCCAAGCGGGAGATCAACTCTCTGCGAAGACCATTTAGCACCGAGGCACTCATGAAACCTGGGTGCTCTCCCTCAATTTGGATATCCTCGGCGACAAAGTCGGAGGAACCGAGTTTGCCCAAGGCGCGCAGAACCTGTTCTTTGACCGCCTGCGGATTTTTGGCCTCAGGTAGTGATTCCAAAAGTGAAACTTCAGATTGGTGGCCGTGACCGTCGTCAGCCCGGATATTGATCCCGTCGGGGCGGACAGAAGCTTCAATGCGAATCGGAATTTTTCTGAGTGCCGTTTCCGCATTCATTCGCTTAAGCCAGGCTGCGTCTTTATTGCGCATCAAGCGAAGTCCTTCTTTCAGTCCAGTGATACGGGAACAGGGCTCGCGAGTGAAGACTTCCCAAAGCTCGGTGTCTTTTTGTTCTGCACGATTGATCAGAAGCCCCGAGAGCTCGTCAGTATCGGTAAAGAAAGTCAGCCCGTCGCCGTTGTGGAGTTCTTCTTTTGTTTTCACAAGAAAAGAACGATCATTAACCCTAACAACTTGGCCGATCACGGCACCCGAATTTTTTGGCGTGCTGAAGGCTTCCATGTGGTCGCTTCGGCCATTCACAAAGTAGTCCGTTGCGCCCCGGTTGAAAGCATTCTCGAGCGAAGGCTCGAAATTAAATTCCACTTTTCCGTCGCTCTCAGCATTAAAGTCAGGATGCTTTTCTAACCACGCATCGATCTCTCTTCGGTAGAAAGCTGTTGTGTTTTTTACGTATGTCAAGTCTTTATAGCGTCCTTCAATTTTGAAGCTCCTGACACCGGCTTGAATTAGTGCATCAAGGTTATGAGACTGATTATTGTCTTTTAATGAGAGAAGGTGTTTTCCTCGGGTGATGGATGTTCCATTTTCATCAAAAAGGTCAAACGGAAGGCGGCAGATTTGTGCGCAATCCCCTCGATTGGCGCTTCGACCTTTAAAAGCTTGGCTGGCATAGCACTGCCCGCTGTAGCTGACGCAGAGTGCACCGTGGATAAAAAATTCGATTCTAGCCGTCTTCAGGGCTTCAGCCATCTCTTGGATTTGTCCCAAAGTTAGTTCGCGCGCAGGGACAATCTGAGAAAAACCGACAGATTCTAAAAACACTGCCTTTTCAGTCGTGCGTATATCACATTGGGTGGAAGCATGAAGCTGAATCGGCGGCAGGTCACACATCAGCAGCCCCATATCCCTGTCTCTTATACACATCTCCGAGCCCACG
>USHK01000340.1 GCA_900554375.1 uncultured Sutterella sp. | reverse complement strand
CATGAAAACCTGCGTGACAGCTCAGCCGATCTCTTACCTGACCGGCAAGAAGATGAAGAAGATCAACAACTCGGCCGCCTGGGACGACAATCTTGGTGGTGTGGATATTAAGACCGTCAATGACGTCAATCTGAAAGATGTTGAGCGCGATATTTACGCCCAATACAAAAACACATTCCTGTTTTATCTTCCTCGTTTGTGCGAACACTGCCTGAATCCGGCTTGTGTAGCAAGCTGTCCCTCGGGCTCAATCTATAAGCGAGAAGAAGACGGCATTGTTTTAGTGGACCAAAATAAATGCAAGGGCTGGCGTATGTGTATGAGCGGCTGTCCTTACAAAAAGGTTTACTACAACTGGTCAACAGGGAAAGCAGAAAAGTGCGTTTTCTGTTATCCGCGAGTTGAGTCCGGCATGCCGACGGTATGTTCCGAAACTTGTGTCGGCCGAATCCGCTACATGGGCGTAATGCTCTACGATGCAGACAAGATTAAAGATCTTGCCTCGACTCCGAATGAGGGGGATCTGTATGAAGCACAGCGCCAAATCTTCCTCGATCCGAATGACCCGGACATTCAGGCAGCAGCTCTGGAAGCAGGCATCTCTCATGATTGGATTGAAGCGGCCAAAGCTTCTCCGATCTACAAGATGATTTCCAAGTGGAAAATTGCACTTCCTCTTCATCCGGAATTTAGAACCCTTCCTATGGTTTGGTACGTTCCGCCGCTCTCTCCGATCGCTCAGGCTGTGGATGTCGGTAAACTTTCCGTTAAAGGATTTATCCCGGATGTGGAAAGCCTGCGTATTCCGATGCAATATCTGGCGAACCTGCTTGCTGCCGGAAACCCTAAACCCGTCGTAGAAGCTTTAAGCAGGCTTCTCGCCGAGAGAACGATTCTGCGCAAATATTCCGATGCGGCCGGGATCAGTCAATTTCTAACATGTGAGATCCTGCCCGAACAGCTTGAAGGGATTGAAGAGATCAATGAACTTAAGGCATTAGGTCTGACAGTTCAGGATGTCTGCGATATGCATCGACTTTTAGCCATCGCTGACTTTAAAGATCGTTTCGTTGTGCCTTCAGCCAACCGCAACAATACTGCATCTATGCTGCTGCAAGGTACTCAGGGCTACAACCTCGGCGGCGGGGAAGACATGCGGCGCCGCGCCGATACTATCTTCGGCGGTCCTATGAATCGAAAGATTATTCCGCTTTTTGAGGAATATCAGCGTGCGCCGGACTCCACACAGGAGGGCAAATAATGAGCAACTTTACTTTGGTATGGCACTTTCTAATTTTCGGAGTGCTTCCTTACGTCGTCATTGCCGTGTTGGTCGTCGGCAGCTTGCTGCGGTTCATTTTGGCCCCTTACAGCTGGAAGAGCCAAAGCAGTGAAATTTTGGATAAAAAAGATCTCTTTTGGGGTGCAAATCTTTTCCACATCGGTGTGATCTTTCTGTTCTGCGGTCATTGTTTCGGGTTGTTTACACCGACGGCGTGGCTAAATGCAGTCGGTCTAACGCCCAGACTCCACCAATGGATGGAAATCATCGCCGGAGGAGCCTCCGCCGCACTTGCCATTGCCGGTCTTCTGCTTCTGACGTGGCGCCGCCTATCCAATGAACGCGTGAGAACTGCCTCTCGTCCAAGCGATTTTTGGGTCTTGTTCCTCCTGTTGGCGGTCATCATTCTCGGAATTTGCTGCGTTGTAAATTCCTACTTTACGGACCGCTCCGGTGCGACCATCATTCTTTTCGGAGAGTGGGTCAGAGGCCTCTTCACCTTTGACTATGAAGCATGGCAGAAGATCCTTCTCGTTCCGGATTGGCAGAAGTGGCACATCTTTGTTGGACTGATCATTTTCCTGATCGTACCGTTTACAAGACTCGTCCACATTTGGAGCGGCTACTTATCGGTCTTCTACTTAATTAGACCGCATCAGATTATGCGCGCCAACGGAAAACCAATGAAGTAGAAAACTATCTCCTCTCACTAAAAGAGCTCGGTACCGCCGAGCTCTTTTCATATCTCCTCCTTCGAAACTGATCTTGTGACTTATTGACACCCAGCTCCCTAAAAACAAGCTGCTCTAGTCAGGATTACGTTGTTGCCAATTCACAACAAATTAATGGTTTCACCTTCTCTCAATTCAAAAAATCACAGTATTTCAACGTATTCTCTATTCTGTCATGCGGATCCATCCGTTGCTAAATAGCAACATTTCCTCATTTGTCCAATTTCTTTTAAATGGATAAACCCTTTTTGGGTGTTAGCTAATTAATCAAGGATCACCCCAAAGGCCCTCTGGTTCTTGAGG
>USHK01000339.1 GCA_900554375.1 uncultured Sutterella sp. | reverse complement strand
AGATTCATGAGCGTCTCGTGGGCTCGGAGATGTGTATAAGAGACAGGGTTTACGGCGGCGGCTCGGCAAAGACTAGCGGACTGTTAGGGAGGGTCTCGGAATCTTTAAAAGCGGCGGATCTCATTCCTATTGAAATCGGCGGTGTGACGCCAAATCCTCAGCTGTCCTTCGTTCAGAAGGGCATTCTTCTTGCTCGCGAACATAGAGTGAAAGCAATTTTGGCGGTCGGGGGAGGAAGCGTCATTGATGCTTCAAAAGCGATTGCAATCGGTGTTCCTTATGTGGGCGATGTTTGGGACTTCTTCACGAAGAAAATTACACCGAAAGAGGCTCTTCCTGTTGCGGCCGTCCTGACACTGCCGGCGGCAGGCAGCGAACAGAGTATTCGAATTGTGATTTCAAACGGAGATAGAAAACTTGGAGCCGGGTCTCCGTTGGTTCGCCCGTTTGTGAGTGTTATTGATCCTGAACTTTTCTTTACGCTTCCTGAAAAGCAGATCAGAGCCGGTGTGATTGACATGATGAGCCACATTATGGAACGCTACTTCACACAGACAAAAGATACGGATTTTGTTGACG
Source organism: uncultured Sutterella sp. (assembly GCA_900554375.1). Lineage (GTDB taxonomy): Bacteria > Pseudomonadota > Gammaproteobacteria > Burkholderiales > Burkholderiaceae_F > Parasutterella. The sequence continues at coordinate 1,746 of USHK01000339.1, read as the reverse complement.
GTCAAGCAGAAAGCGCCATGAAAACGATCATGAAAAACGGTTTGAAGCTGAAGAAAAATCCTAAAGACTACGATGCTTGGTGCCAGATCGGCTTGGCCGGTTCTTTCGCCCACAATGGATTCTACGGATTAGGACAAGTAGAAGATTGGGCCTCGCACGGCATGGAACATGAATTAAGCGCTTGGGATACGACTATTACGCACGGAGAAGGTTTGGCCGTCGTGATTCCTGCTTGGATGAAGTATGTGTACCACGCCAATCCCAATCGATTTGTCCAATTTGCCCGGAATGTCATGGGCGTTAAAGGAAAGGGTACGGACGAAGAAATCATCCATAAGGGGATTAAGGAATTCAGAAGATTTCTGAAGAAGATGGGGGCGCCAAAGAATCTAAAGGAGCTTGGAGCGGAGAAAGCGGATCCAAAAGAGCTGGCGAAAAAAGCGGTGGAAATCCCCGGCAACTTAGGAAATTTCCTTCCGCTCCATGAGAAAGACATCATCAAGATTTATAAGATGATGCGTTAATTTTGAGTTTTCGAAAGAGGCACTTCGGTGCCTCTTACTAATTCTGAGGCAGCCGGAACGGAATGTGAGAAGTGTTTTTCCCAGTTTCTGGTGTATTCCTCAGCAAGCGGCTTTGATTTTAAAATTAAGAGGTTTTCCCCGTTTTTGGTTTCTGACACCTTTACGAAATTGAAGCTCCCGGTTAAAACGGTGTCACTGTCAATAATGATGAGTTTGTCGTGGGCGGTTCGGTGAGCCGTGTCATAAAAGGTAGGCACTCCGGCCTTTAGGAGCTCTTCTGTTGAGTTTGGCCTTTTCTTAGGCATATTCTTGTCGATGAGGATGTCGACCTTCACACCGCGCTGATGCGCACGGATGAGCGCCTGTGTAATTTCTTTGTTAGAGAAAAGAAAAGCCTGCATACGAATCTGCGATTTTGCGCTATCTATCGAACGCACGATAGCTTCTTCCGCTCCTCCTTTCGGGGAGAAGTACACGGCAGCTTCTGCCGGATAGAAAGGGGAGGCGGCTGCAGGGGAGCCCAAAGACAGAACGGTGGCCTGCGCCAAACAAAAAAGAATGTATTTCATAGGGATAAAAAAGAGAGCTGCCTAAAGCAGCTCAATAAAAGATTATTTTCGATTGAGAGTTCTGTTCTTCAGCAGTCGGCCTTGTTCGCGTTTCCATTCTCGGCGCCCGATATCGGCACGTTTTTCAAACAATCGTTTGCCTTTGCCGAGGCCGAGTTCGAGTTTGACTCGACCGTCTTTGAAGTGCATATCCAAAGGAATCAGCGAATAACCGGCCTGTTCGACACGGCCGATTAAGCGCATGATTTCATGCTTGTGGAGAAGGAGTTTGCGATTTCGCGTCGGATCCGCTTTTTCATGTGTGCTGGCGGTTTTAAGAGGCGTAATGTTCGCATTCAATAAGAACAGTTCGCCGTTTCTGACGAAAACGTGAGCTTCTTTAATGGAAGCGCCGCCGGCACGGATGGATTTAACTTCCCATCCTCTCAGCTCCAGACCAGCTTCGAATTTATCTTCGATTTCGTAGTCGAATCTAGCCTTTTTATTTTGAATAATTGCCAAGTTTTGCTCTCCAAATAATTAGGACTTACAGCGAATTGATGCAGCAGGTGCCGTAAATGAGCTGAAAGCCGAGTAAAATCTGCACAATTTTACTTTATTCGAGGCTGTCTCTTATACACATCTCCGAGCCCACGAGACGCTCATGAATCTCG
>USHK01000338.1 GCA_900554375.1 uncultured Sutterella sp. | reverse complement strand
TCTACACGTAAGGAGTCGTCGGCAGCGTCAGATGTGTATAAGAGACAGCTCTATAAAACGGAACCCATTGATTCGAGCGGTCCGGATTACACCAACGCGGTCCTGGAGATAAAGACTGAATTATCTCCTCGCGTACTGCTGACACAACTTTTAACGATTGAAGCAGACCTGGGACGCGTGCGTCCCGCAGGGATTCATAATGCGCCCCGAACGATTGATTTAGACCTCCTTTGTGTCGGACAGCAGCAATCTGACGATCCTTTTGTTCTCCTCCCGCATCCGCGTATGACGGAACGGGCCTTCGTGTTAGTTCCCCTTGCAGAGATAGCGCCGCAGTTTAATATTGCGGGAAAAGGTCAGGTTCAAGCCTTCCTAGCTTCTACAGCCGGCCAGAGAATTAACCGATTCAAGTCTGCCGATGAGTGGTTCGGCAATTTAGGAGAATGCAATGGATCAGAAAACGGAACGCAAGCCCGTTAGACTCAGCACCATCAGAAAAATGTATGAAGCGGGAGAGCCCATCGTGATGCTCACCTGCTATGACGCAACTTTTTCTTCCCTCGAAGATGAAGCCGGTGTGGACATCAAACTCATCGGAGACTCTTTGGGTATGGTGATGCAGGGGCATGAAACGACGCTCCCCGTAACCATTGATGACATGGTCTATCACACTTCCTGCGTGGCAAGAGGCAACAAATACGGTCTAGTTTTGGCAGATATGAACTTCGGCAGTTACCTCGTTAATGAAGACGAAGCGGTTGCCAATGCTGTCAAGCTCATGCAGGCCGGAGCTCACATGGTTAAATTTGAAGGTGGTCTCGAAGTTTGTCCGCTCGCTCGCCGCTTGACAGCGATGGGTGTTCCCGTCTGCGGACACGTCGGATTTACGCCTCAGTCGGTCAACGCAATCGGAGGCTATTTCGTTCAGGGCAAGACCAAGTCCGGAGAAGAGAAACTTTTGGCGGATACCTTGGCACTGCAGGAAGCCGGCGCATCCATGATCGTGTTGGAAACGGTTCCTGCCGAAGTTGCCAAACGTGTGACGGAAGCTTTAAGCATCCCCACAATCGGTATCGGAGGAGGCCTAAATTGCTCCGGTCAGGTTTTAGTATTACAGGATCTGCTGGGAATCTTTCCCGGCCGTAAACCGAGATTTACTAAAAACTTTATGGAAGGAGCCGCAGGCATCAAAGAAGCGGTAGCCAACTACGTGAAAGCCGTTAAAAACCGCGAATTTCCGGCGCCTGAACACTCCTTCTGATTTTGGAAAAAATGAAAATTGTTCACACAATCGAAGCTCTTCAGCAAGAGCTCAAGGGGAAGAAGAATATTGCCTTGGTTCCTACCATGGGTAATCTTCATGAAGGTCATCTGCATCTGATGGAGGAAGCCGGTAAATACGGCGATACGGTGGTTGCGTCGATTTTCGTGAATCGTCTCCAGTTTGGTCCGAATGAGGATTTCGACCAATATCCCAGAACACTGGAAGAAGACTGCCGCAAACTTGAAGAGCAGGGCGTTGTTGACTTTGTTTTTGCGCCGAGCGAAAAAGACATGTATCCGCAGCCTCAGACTTTCCGCGTGAAACCTGATCCTAAACTGGCCGATATTCTTGAAGGATTCTATCGCCCGGGCTTCTTTGAAGGCGTGTGCACGGTCGTCATGAAGCTTTTCTGCATCGTGCGTCCGGACGTCGCCGTTTTCGGTAAAAAAGACTATCAGCAGCTAACGATCATTAAGGAAATGGTTCGCCAATTCGGTATGCCGATTCGCATTATCCCTGCCGAACTCCAGCGCAATCAAGAAACGGGTCTTGCCCTGTCTTCTCGCAACCGTTACTTGAGCGCACAGGAGCTGGAAGACGCCACACTTCTTTACAAGACGGTCAAAGGTGTCAAAGACGCGCTTGAAGCAGAAACCGCAGATCCGGAAGTACTGGAAGAGAGAGCAATGAAGATGCTTGACGGACATGGTTGGATTCCGGATTATGTCGCCGTTGTTCGCAGAAGCGACCTGCTTGCACCGACAAAGGACGACTTGATCAATAGAACCCCTTTAGTCGTTTTGGCGGCTGCAAAAATCGGGACCACACGTTTGATTGATAACGTTGAAGTGTTCTAAAAGTTTAGGCTAGAGTTCTCAAACAACTTCCGTGTCCAGGCGGACGTTGTGCTCGAGCAGAAAGAGGAGTTTTTATCCGGTCAGTATGGCCGGATTTTTGTATCTGCTTTTAGTTTGTTCAGACATGCAAGAAAGAGGAAGAATCGATGATTGTTCGAATTGCTGAAATCCAAGTTAATCCTTTGAATCTTGACAAATATCTCGAATGCGCTCGTATCGTTG
>USHK01000337.1 GCA_900554375.1 uncultured Sutterella sp. | reverse complement strand
ACGAGATTCATGAGCGTCTCGTGGGCTCGGAGATGTGTATAAGAGACAGCAGTACGATTTCTCGCATCAAATGCACGATAGAGAGCGGTGACGTGTGTTTTGATCGTTCCTTCGGAAAGATCCATCTTGCGGCAGATCGTCTTGATGGAATCTCCCTGACTCAAAAGTTTGAGTACTTGGCACTGACGAGTCGTAAGATGTACTTTTGAGGAAGGGTTGACAACCGGCTGCTGCGGGCTCATTCCCATCGACTGCTGCTGAGAGAGGATTTTCGACGGAATATAAACGCCTCCTTCCAGGACAAAATTGATTGTGCTCTTGAGGAGGTTTGCGTCAAGTGTCTTAGGCACATAGCCGGCTGCGCCGGCTGAGAGCGCTTTGAGGATGCTGTCAGGGTCGCAGTTGCCGGACAGAACTAAAATTTTGAGCGCCGGATAATTTTGTAAAAGTCGAACCAAAAGATCGGTGCCTTGAGAGTCAGGCAATCCGAGGTCAAGAATCATCAGGTCGGCGGAGTCGCCATACTTTTCAGCCAGTTCTACAGCCTCTTTTGCAGTGGCGCCGACGTGAATCTGCACGTCAGGGTACATACTTTGCAAAAGAGCAGACATGGCCGTCGTGATGAGCGAGTGATCGTCCACCAATAAGATCGTCTGCGGTTTAACCAACTCAGTCTCCTTACCTATTTTTCAATTATTTGGAGCGCACGACTCAATCCCAACACTTCACGAAAGCCGTGCTTTTACTCAGAGTTTAACAAATTCGAGGAAGTTGTTCTCCTGTCAGCCAGTCCACCATGCGTACACCGCCGAACCCGGTCTCCATTTGTACAAAGTGGTTTTCATCCTCAATACAGCGGCCGATGAGCTGGGCATTCTGCCCGAGGGGGTCGTCCCGCATAATTTTGAGCATTTTTTCCGCGTCCTCAGGAGCACAGATAGCAATAACTTTACCCTCATTGGCAACGTATAGAGGGTCCAATCCGAGGAATTCACAAGCGGCTTCAACCGATTCCTTAACCGGAATCTTGTCTTCTTCAAGAACCATGCCGACGGAAGATTGTTTGGCAATTTCGTTTAATGTCGTTCCCAGACCGCCTCGGGTCGGATCACGCATGCAGCGAAGAGAGGGAATTTCTGCGACTAGTTTTTCGGTCAGACGGTTCAGGCTGGCAGAGTCACTGACAACACCGGTCTCAAAGCCTAAGTTCACGCGCTGGCTCATGACCGCAACACCGTGGTCACCAATGTCGCCGGATATTGCAATCACGTCTCCCGGCCGGCAGTTAGCGCCGGAAAGGCGGACGCCTTCCGGAAGAACGCCGACACCGCATGTATTGATATAAATACCGTCGGCTTTGCCTCGTTCAACCACCTTTGTGTCGCCGGTCACGATTTGGACACCGGCTTCCTTAGCCGCGGCAGCCATACTCTCCACAATGCGTTTGAGATCGCTTAAAGGGAAACCCTCTTCAAGAATGAAACCGCAGGAAATGTAAAGAGGCTTGGCACCGCAGACAGCAACGTCATTGACGGTGCCGTGGATGGACAGTCCGCCGATATCGCCGCCTGCAAAGAAAATCGGACTGACGACGTGAGAGTCGGTTGCCATAACGAGTTCGCCTTTGGGCTGAGGAAGCCTTGCGCCGTCATCACCTTGATCGAGGTATTCGTTGGAGAAGTTTTTGGCAAAAAGGTCGGCAATCAGCTGAGCGCTTGCTTTACCGCCGGCCCCGAAGTTCATCTCGACTTTTCCGGTCTTAAAATTCAGAGGACGTTGGTAGTGTTTCTTTTCTTCTGACATTATTTATTCTCCGAAATCGTTATCTCTTGTGTCTGCCGTAGGTAAAGTAAGCTGCGCAAGCGCCTTCGCTGGAAACCATGCAGGAGCCGATGGGACTTTCCGGGGTGCAGACTGTCCCGAACGCACGGCAGTCGGACGGCTGCTTTTCTCCGCGAAGGATGGCACCGCATTCACAGGCCTTGTTGTCCGGCACGCTGCGATAGACTAAGTTGAAATGCTTCTCAGCATCAAACTCGCTGTACGCATCTGAAAGCTTCAAAGCAGATTTGGGAACGGAGCCTAGTCCTCTCCATTCAAAGCTGTCGCGAAGCGCAAAGACTTCTTCCATCATACGAATGGCTTTCATATTGCCTTCGGGGCGGACGGCACGGGTAAATTCGTTTTCAACCTTGGCTTCCCCGCGATTGATTTGGCGAATCAGCATCAAAATCGACTGAAGCATGTCTAAGGGTTCAAAGCCTGCGATGACAACAGGCTTGGAATAGTCCCTGGCAAAGGTCTCATACTGTCTCTTATACACATCTCCGAGCCCACGAGACGCCCAT
>USHK01000336.1 GCA_900554375.1 uncultured Sutterella sp. | reverse complement strand
CGTCGGCAGCGTCAGATGTGTATAAGAGACAGCAATAAGAGCCGCACGCACCTTTGCTCTCCGGCAATGGCCGCTGCGGCAGCCATTGAAGGTCATTTTGTTGATGTGCGCAAACTTTTCTAAGAGAGGCGGATATGGAAAAATTTACAGTTCTTAAAGGCATTGTCGCTCCCTTAGATCGTTCTAACGTGGACACGGATGCCATCATCCCGAAGCAGTTTTTAAAGTCCATTTATCGCACCGGCTACGGTCCGAATCTTTTTGACGAATGGCGTTACCTTGACAAAGGCGAACCCGGAATGGATCCGGCTACTCGAAAGATCAATCCTGATTTTGTTTTGAATCAACCTCGTTTCCAAGGTTCAACCATTCTGTTGGCACGCAAGAATTTCGGCTGCGGCTCTTCTCGTGAACATGCCGCTTGGGCGTTGACGCAGTACGGTTTCAGAGTTGTGATTGCACCGAGTTTTGCTGATATTTTCTACAACAACGCGTTCAAGAACGGTTTGCTTCCGATCACTCTGCCGGAATTTGTAGTTGATTATCTGTTTGATGAAATCAAAGCACACAACGGATACGAGCTTTCGGTCGACTTGGTGAACCGTGTTGTGATTGAACCCAACGGTAAGCGACACGAATTTGAAGTTCCGGAATTTCGCCGCTATTGTCTGCTGAACGGCTTGGACGATATCGGCATTACGCGGCAGCATGCTGACGAAATTAAGGCGTTCGAGCAGCAGCGTCTGAACCAGAAACCCTGGCTCGCGAAAACAATTTATTAATCAATCCCTCGTGAAGAAAATCAACATGAAAAAAATTGCAGTACTTGCCGGCGACGGCATCGGTCCTGAGATCATGGCTCAGGCTCTTAAAGTTTTAACCGCGCTGAAGCTTCCTCTCGAATTCGAAGAAGCCTTAGTCGGCGGAGTCGCTTACGCCGCTTTCGGTCATCCTCTTCCCGCTGAAGTTGTGGAACTTGCCAAGAAGAGCGATGCTGTTCTTTTCGGTGCGGTAGGTGACTTTAAATACGACACGCTTCCTCGCCATCTTCGTCCGGAGCAGGCAATTCTCGGTCTGAGAAAAGCTTTGGGCCTTTTCGTTAATCTTCGTCCGGCCATTTGCTATCCGGAACTGACTGCCGCTTCTTCCCTGAAACCCGAACTCGTTTCCGGCTTGGATCTTCTCCTTGTTCGCGAACTGACCGGAGACGTTTATTTTGGACAGCCCAGAGGTAAACGCATTAGCCCGGACGGTGCTTTTGCCGGTGCCGAAGAAGGTTTTGACACGATGCGTTACGCAGTCCCCGAAGTGGAAAGAATTGCCCACGTAGCATTCAAGGCCGCTATGGGCCGCAGCAAACACCTGGTGAGTGTGGATAAGGCCAACGTTCTGGAAACCTCTCAGGTTTGGCGCGACACGATGATCAAGGTCAGCAAAGAGTATCCGGAAGTCACGCTGGAACATATGTACGTAGATAACGCCGCAATGCAGCTTGTTAAGGCTCCGAAGAAAATCGATGTGATGGTGACCGGCAATCTGTTCGGCGACATCCTCTCTGACGAAGCGGCCATGCTAACGGGCTCCATAGGTATGCTGGCCTCTGCCGCTTTGAACGAGAAAGGGCAGGGCCTCTTCGAGCCGTCTCACGGGTCCGCCCCCGATATTGCAGGCAAGAACATTGCAAATCCTTTAGCCCAGATTTTGTCAGCGGCCATGATGCTTCGTTATTCTTTAGGAATGGAGGAAGCAGCAGTCCGAATCGAAAATGCGGTCAAGAAAGTACTGGCCCAGGGCTACCGCACCGGAGACATTCGCAGCGAAGGCTGCAAACTGGTCAGCTGTTCTGAAATGGGCGATGCGGTTGTCGCCGCGCTTTAACGCAATGTGACGTACTACTCATTTATCGAGGAGAATCTCAAATGTTGAAATTAGGTATGGTTGGCTGGCGAGGAATGGTCGGCTCGGTGTTGATGGATCGAATGAAGCAGGAAGACGACTTTAAGTTTGTCAGCACCACATTCTTCTCCACCAGTAACGCCGGCGGCAAAGCTCCGGAAGTTCCTAATTCCGATCCCGTTCTTAAAGATGCTGACGACTTGGATGCCTTGGCTGCATGCGACGTCATCATTTCCTGCCAGGGCGGGGACTGGACGAAAGCCCATTTCAAACCGCTTCGCGACAAAGGGTGGAACGGCTACTGGATCGATGCCGCTTCTTCTCTGCGTATGGAAAAAGACGCCATCATTGTGCTGGACCCGGTCAACATGGACGTTATTCAGAAGGGCTTGCGCGAAGGTATTAAGAACTACATCGGCGGTAACCTGTCTCTTATACACATCTCCGAGCCCA
>USHK01000335.1 GCA_900554375.1 uncultured Sutterella sp. | reverse complement strand
AGTTAGGGAAACGAAGCCCCATAATCTCAATAGGATTTTCCGGGAAAGAGCGGGTTACAAGTTTTTGAGCTCCAAGCTGAGTCGCCCAATCCAGATTGGAAAGAATAATGTGGTGGGCCTGTTCAGGGGTGAAACGGAACAAAACCGATTTCGCGAGTTTATAAATTGAATTCATTTTCTTCTTCGTCTTAGGAATGAAATTAAGTCTTCCCGATATTATCCGCCGATAAGGACGGTTTTACGCTAATGGCTTGCCGGAAGGCAAATTCAACATCAAGGGAAAAGTATACCGAAGGAAAACTCAGATAAGGCTTTAAGCGACGAAGCACGAGGTAATTGTCAAAACAAAACGGCCTTGACGAACAAAGCCAAAGCCGTTGTTTAGATCTTCAATTGTCCTCGGTCTATCGCCATAGACGAATTTGAAGTTAAGGGATTTTTCCTTGCTTGTGCCGTTCGATGTAATGGAAAGGAAAGTTCCCGGTTTTTGCGTCATCGAAGTACAGCCGAAGAATTTTATCCACGGAGTTAAATGCGATCTTGTCCCAAGGGATTTCATCTTCTCGGAAGAGCTTGGCTTCAAAAGATTCCGGGCCAGGGTTTGCTTCCGGCTTTTCCATTGCTGCTAGAAATATGACATGAGACTGACTCGCATGCGCTAAATCTAAATAAACATAAGGTTCGTCGGCGATGCGGAAATCAATCCCGGCTTCTTCTCTTGTTTCTCTAGCTGCCCCGTCGCGGGTTGTTTCTCCCATTTCCTGGTGTCCGGCCGGAAGCGTCCAATAGCCTTTTCTCGGGTCAATTGCCCTGCGGCAAAGGAGCACCTGATCTTTCCAGACAGGAAGGGTGCCGACAATGTTCAGAGGATTCTCATAGAAGATTTCACCGCAGACACTGCAAACAGAGCGTTCATGGTCATCACCTTCTGGAATCGTTTTTTCAACGGGACCTCCGCACTGTGTACAGAAAAGGATTGTTTTTTTACTCATGATCGCTCCGGAAATTATGGAAAATCAGACCAATGGAAAAGTCCGAGAAGAAATTAACGGTTGAATCGAGAAACAGGGATGGGTTCTCTGTAATTAAACACGTTAAGGCGTGTCAGCAGTTTGCCGAGCACGTCGTATTTGTATTCCAAGTAACGGGCGTGTTCTTCCTCGGAATGACTGCCTTCCTGATGTTTAATCACTTCTTCTGCCCATTCTTTTGTGAAGATATTGTGATCAAAGCTGTAGGCGAACGCCTTATCTAAATAGGCCACCTCAAAATACATCGCGCCGTTGGCCGGTGTCTGAGGTGCAAAATCAGGCGCAATCGAGGTGTCTAAAAAATAACGTCCTTTTAGGACAGCACGGGTAACAAGTTCAATACCGTCTCGGACTTCATCGCCGGGGAAAGAGGTGCGGAAACGGAAGTATTCGCGGTGCGGAATTTCGTTCGGGCAAAGGTCTTCGAAAGCAGCTTTCAGGAGACGGAAAGTAACTCCGCTGGCGATCAAGCCGCGGTTTCCGCTGTAGCGCATTAAGTCTTCTCTCTGGAAAACAATCGGACCTTCGTCATCCCTGACGGTTAGATAAGTGGTAGGTATGTAGTACATAAATTTATAGTCTGGTAAATGGCACAACGGACGGTTTTTAGGCCGTCCGTTGTGATTTTAGATGGATTACAAAAAAGCGGGACTATGTCGGATCATTTTGGTCGGGTGAACCTTTATCGGACATACGGCGGTAAATGGCAGCGGCGATCGGACCGGAAATATTGTGCCATACAGAGAAGATAGCGCTCGGAACGGCAGCGATCGGGTTGAAGTGAGCCGTGGCTAGGGCGACGCCTAAGCCGGAGTTCTGCATACCGATTTCAAGACTAAGGGCTTTGCACTTGGCAACATCCATGCCTGTGATTTTGCCCAAGAAGAAACCGAGGAGAAGGCCTAAACCGTTGTGAAGCACAACGACGGCGAAAACCAGCAGACCGATTTCTGCAATCTTTTTCTGGGAGACGGCAACGACCGCGCTCACAATCAAAATAATGGCGATGACGGAAATGGCCGGAAGGGCAGTCACTGCGGCATCAATCTTGGATTTGAAGATCGCTTTGACAATCAAACCCAGGATGATCGGAAGGATAACGATCTGAATAATTGACCAGAACATGGCAACAGGATTGACGCTGATCCAAGAATGAGCAAACAGATAAATCAGTGCCGGTGTCACCACAGGAGCAAGGATTGTGCTCAGAGAGGAAACAGTGACGGACAGGGGAACATCGCCTCGAGCAAGATAAGTCATCACGTTGGAGGCTGTACCGCCGGGGCAGCAGCCAACGAGAATAACGCCGACGGCAATATCGGG
>USHK01000334.1 GCA_900554375.1 uncultured Sutterella sp. | reverse complement strand
ATTCTCGTGAGTCAGAGCTTTTTAAGCAAAAAGAAACTATTGCTGACTGCAAAAACAAGCTCGCAGCTTCCGGCATGCTCCTTTACTACTTTTCTTGTTGCGGCGATGACCAGAGCGAAGCTAAAAGAGTGGCCCTTGCGAATGATATTTCTGAAAAGCTCTTTGTCAACAAGAACCCGGAAGAAGAATTCTGGAGCCTTTCCGCCAAAGATTTATTTGAGACACTTCTAATGCTTTTAGCTCAAGACTGCGGAAGCAACAATCCGGTTAAGGAGTTTTACAACCTTCTGGCAATGACCCAGGACATCCAAAAATTTAGCAATAAGTTAGAGCAATTCAGCCAAAGCGATAAAGGGCAACAATTTTCGAAGATTATCCAGCGTTTTCTGAGTAATTCTGAGGCTACCAAGGCAGGCATTGTTGCTCATATGAACACTCAATTGCTCGGTTTTATCTGTCCCTGATTTATGCCAGAAGATTAATCTTGGCTTGAAGGACTAGTCGTAATGAATTTCTACCACCTCACTCCGACCGTTTTTGATCCTGATATCCGGTTTTACAGACCCCGTTTGATTTCAGTCGTATCAGAAGAACTCGGATTGAAACTCGGAGCCGCAGAGCTCACTACCTATAAACCTTTTCCAAACAAAGGTTATGTCGTGGGGTCGCTGAAACTCAGTAGAAATCGGAAAGCCCGAGGGATTTTAGTTGTCAAACCCGGAGAGCCGATTCTGAAGTATTCGGTTTCCTATCTGTGGGAATTTGAGATTTTCAATCGCATAGAAAGAACCGAACATAAAGTCGATTATGAGATTATGCCGAAAAAACCTATTTCGAAAACTTCCGGGAATCTCTTTACCGACGATGCGGTTTTGTGGAGTGAATTCGAAGACTTTGAGCCGGGCGGAGGTTTGCCGCCTTTCTATTCTGACAACTATGCTGAGAACCCTCGCTTCCAGCGCCTCCGTGTGAAGGCCATTGAGGCGGGTACGCTTCTCAAAAACTTTACTTGTCGGTCAAAAGCAATCTGGACGCCGAACCCTGAAAACAACAATTCAGTTAAACGAATCAAAGCGATAAAGACATTAGGCACTACTCTTTTCCCGATGGTGATTCATGAATATTTTCCGATCAGCTGGGGCAGCTGGCAATGCTTTCTCCTCAAAGAGGAAGGCTACCCAAGTCTTGAGAACAACGTTGAATTGGTGTGACGGGAGGAAGAACCCATGAGCTCTCGATATGAATTATTAGTTAATAAAACGAGCTTGAAACCGCAAAAATCCGGTGATCTTTTGGTTCGTGTCGGTGAAGACTATTTCCCGATGACAGAGTTTTATGTTGCGGATTGTCGCAGCGATGCGGAATATGCCAAAAAAGAAAACCGGGAATTACGTGCTTACATGAGAGGCAGTATAGAAATTGCACGTCCCCAGCCAAAGGTCTTTTACCGTGCTAAATCTCCGAATTGGCCGAAAAATGAAGAAAGGGAAGTTTTCTTAACTTACTTTAAAGAAAGCAGCTCCGCACGAACGGTTAGCTTTACGGTCTACGGAGAAACGAACGTCCGACGTCTGCAAAAATTGTTTTCCGGCTGGCTTGCAAAGCAAAATAAATATAGAGCGTTCGAGATTGAAGCGCTCAAGCATCAGTTGAAGTTCGGCATCTCCGGCGAAACAACCAAACCAAAAAACAACAGAATTTTGAGTTTGCTTCATACTCAAAGCGAATTAGCGGAGCGTTTGATTGACAACCATATGGACATTTTCGGCTTTGCTCAGACTAAAAAGCGGGATCGCGTCAAATACAACCCTTCTTATACTGAAGAAGTCTTTCAATTTGCTGTTGTTTTGCAGGAGAGTCTTGCAGACCTTGAAAACCTTAAACTGTCTGCCGAAAAACTCCTGATCCTTGCAAAAGAGCTGAATGAGCCCAAAAAAGCAAATGCTCTCAGAAAACAGCTGCTTTCTACCAATGTACTTCGTTCAATGCGGCTAGTAAGAGAGTATCTATTGGACAAAAAGGTTGTTTTTCGAGACAAACCGCCTGAGGATCAAGACAAAACAACTGAAATCTCAGAAAATACTTCCGAAACCCCGGACAATAAGGTTTTATGGCTTGATTTAACTGATCTTAACGGTCTTGGAAAAATCGCTCTGCAAGAAGGCATTAATAAAAGCGCCTCAGCAGCATGGCTGGTTCTTTCTCCAAAAGAACGCCTTTTCCTTTTAAGAACGAGCTTTAAAGACAAAGAAGAATATTCCGGGAAATATAATCTCAGCTATGGCTATGTTCTTTTTTCGGAGGAAGAAGGCAAAGTCATCCTTGAGGAGAACAAGTGTTTTCTCCTGTCTCTTATACACATCTGACGCTGCCG
>USHK01000333.1 GCA_900554375.1 uncultured Sutterella sp. | reverse complement strand
CGAGATTCATGAGCGTCTCGTGGGCTCGGAGATGTGTATAAGAGACAGGAGCAACTTAACCCGAAGGAGTTTCGTGGTTTCGCTTTATTTGATGAATATGCACCTTTAATTTTTATCAACGAAAACGATTTTAACAAGGCACAGATTTTTTCTCTAATTCATGAATTCTGTCATCTTCTTCTAGGTGTTACAGGTTTATCCGGGGAACCTTTGGGATCTGATCAGGATAGGAACAAAATTGAGAAATTTTGCGACAAGGTGGCGGTCGAATACTTGGTACCCAAAGAAGAATTTGAGACGGAATGGCACCTTTTGCGTCAGAGTGAGAATGACCTTGAAGCTGCGATCAAAGAGGCTGCTAGAAAATTTGGAGTTAGTTTTTGGTTAGCCTTAAGACGAGCTCAGGAGCTTTTTTTGATAAGCCGAGACTTTTTTAATCATCAGATGACGTATCTACTCAATGTAGCTCCCCGCCAGAAAACAACAGGCCATCCAAGCTACACGAGGGTGCAAACAGCTCGGATGGGAAGGGTTTTGGTTGATGCTGCAGTCATAGCGGCTCACGCGGGTACTATCAGCTACAACGAGGCCATGCGGCTCACTCTTTTATCTCAAGAAGGTCTTATCCAGCGAGCACGGGAGCTGAGGTTATGATGAGGTACATCCTTGACTCGAACTCCCTGATTAGCTCGAAGAATCAATATTACGATTTCGACGTTTATCCTGGTTTTTGGAATTTCGTAGATTTGGCGCTTCAGAAAAAAATTTTTGTGCTTATCGAGCCGGTGTTTAATGAATTAACACGGGGTGACGATGAACTCTCTGTGTGGATAAAGAGCAGAAAAGACCTGGTTACAGATGCATACACAGAGGAAGTTCAAAAGAAGTATGCAAAAGTGGTTGAACATGTAACATCCCATCCCAAACGTTGGTCAAAAGACGTCGAAGCCTTCGCTGGCGGAGCAGATCCGTGGCTTATCGCATATCTCTTAGTGCACTCTGAAAACCATTCATTGGTGACGTTCGAATTTTTAGACCTTCAAGACAATTGCAAAACACCGAAGATCCCGGCTGTTTGCCGCGCTTTTAATTGCGAACAAACCATGACCTTGTTCGAAGCGCTCCGCGAAATAAAGCCGATCTTTGACCTTCGTCCGGCTTCCTTTTGATGACCGGCGTGCGGAGGCATAATAATTAAGAGGGCCTGTCAAGCTCTTTAGGCGATTTCTTGAGATCCTGTAACTCTTCAATGGACAAGTAGCAGTAGATGGACAAGTAGCAGTAGCACGAAATTGCGGAAGCGGAAGAATTTTGTTGTCCGTGAGAGGGTTCATACCTTCGATCTAACCTTTAATGAACTTCTCTTTCCGTCAAGTGGACAAGTTCTCAGTAGAGCTTTCCATGATTTCCGCGACCTCTCTCTTTGCCCGATGACGGATTTCTTTCTCGTAGGTTCTCGCAAGTCTTTCTTTGAATTCCGTCAAAGGTGAAAGGTATTTTTCCAACGGGTTGGTTTTGGAGATTGTTCACTGACGATCATTGCGCCATCCACCGACGTTTTTCGTCCCTGAAGCGATACCTTCTCAGAATAACTTAGTTCATTTCGACGGTTTAAAACTCTGGATGTTTTTGTTGTCAGCTCACTGCCTCTCTTTTCTCTAAATTTTACTTTTCGTTTGCATCTGGGAATTGGCAAAGCAGCGAACTTTTGACCTTCAGTACACATTCAAGGCACCGTATGATCATGCCCGTTTTCGGGCCTCTTCCCACCTATCTTATCCCTCAGAGGTTAAAGTGAATCGTGAAATATGAATTGAGGCGAAGGGCCTCAACACAAACTATGTTTGAGGAGCATCAATGACCAAAGCAGATAAAAAAGGCGAAGAAGTGAAAGAACAACTCGAGACCGAGGCTCTGATGGACGCTGAAGTCGAGGCTGCTACAGACTGCGGTCCTGTAAGCCACAAGGCCGAAAAGAAAGAAAAGGAAAAAGCTGAACAGGCTGAAACTGAAGCTCTGATGGATGCAGATGTCGAAGCTGCCACAGACTGCGGATGCGGTTGCGGCTGCAGCAGGAAATAATTGTTCTCGGTCAGCCGGCGTGACAAGTATGACGGCTGCTCAGTGGGATGCAGCTTCGGATGGGCAGGCATTTTTCCCAGCCACGCCAGGCGCGCGAAAAGAAAAATATTTTTAATTTGGAGGATATCAAAATGGTTCAAGTTCCTGAGTTATTTACTCAATATATCAGCTCTTTTTCCGGCTGCATGGGCGGTAACCCCAATGCACCGATCTGGCTGGTCGTAGACCACAGCGCCCGCTGCCCGCTGCCGTTCGATCCGGAAAAAGTTTTTGCCAATCCGGTTACGAATAT
>USHK01000332.1 GCA_900554375.1 uncultured Sutterella sp. | reverse complement strand
GCTCGGAGATGTGTATAAGAGACAGGAATTAAAGACATCGATTCTGACAAAAGAATCTATCGTTTTCAGGAACAACAGCTCTAAGATGCAAGGCCTAACATGAAAGTCAACCTAAACACCAAATTACCGTTTATGTTTTGGAATATGGAAAAAAAAGAAGCCATTTGCTATTAACAAACGGCCTAGAAATGTCAATTACTACTTAATCTAAATGTAATGATCTAATCTACAAATTACCACTGTTCCTTCATCATTTCTCGAACAAGCGATGTTGCTTTGCGATTTGCGCTGCCCAATCGATTGCTCAGATCTAAGGGAGCTTTTCTAGCGGCTTCTATCGCCTGTGCAATTCTTTCTGAGACTTTCCTAACATCGGCGTCCGTAGGCTCGTCTGGTGACTCTACCTTCACCAAATCTTCTAAGAGACCTAACGTTGCATAATTTTTAATGTCATAAGCCATAGGGGGCACGGTCGCTGCAAATTTGTCCAGGTCTTCGACAGATCGCAATGTAATACGAGCCGCGGCTTGTTTTCCCATCGCATGAATCAAGACCTTTGGATCGTCCAACGCAATCAGACGGTTTGCCTGATACCCGTGTGCGAGAAAGGCTCCAGACATTGCCTTCGCAACAATAAACGCTATTACCGGATGGCCCGCCATGCGGGCCAAGGCATAACCTGATGCTGCACTTGCCAATGACTGGTGAATACCAAACGCCTCCTCCCTGCGACCATAAGCTTGGCTCGTGACATCAACCACTGCAATAATGGGTCGTTTGATTGCCTTAAGTTCATCTTCGGCTATGATTGAGCGGAGCACTTTCCCTAAAGTCCACCCCTCTAATAATCCAATTTCTCCCCCTACTGCGCGCGGGTAATGGTTATGTTCATCAGGAACAACTGCTATATATACAGCTTCAGGGGTTTTAACACATTTAACCGAATCAATAAGGCCTTCTACCTTAGGAGCCCCTTTCGTTAAAAGGTCAAGCCATTTCTTTCCTCTGGCCGAATTAGTCATGTGAACCTCCTCTAGTAAAGAGCTCTTTGGCGCTGTTTTCGTCAACCTGTTTAGATGTGTCAAATTTTTCTAGTTTTTCCAAAAAATATTCGTATTTTTCAGTTCTAAATTCCTTTGGAACGCCTTTTTCCGAGCACTCAATAACAGCCTTTCTGACTGTCTCTGCATCATCACGCACAAACTTATCCGCAAAGCCACACTCTGCCCGGACTTCTCCACCTGTCATTTGCCAAATAAACGGCTTGTTTTTGGAGTCGTATTCACGAATACCGGCTTCTTGTTCGATAACTTGCGGACCATTCAAGCCCAACCTGGCCTCTCTGGTTACTATGAGGTAACTACAAAGGCCGGCAGCAATAGACATTCCTCCAAAGCAGCCAACAGTACCAGCAACAATTCCGATTACAGGAGCATATCGTCGGAGATTCATAATCGAAGCATGAATGTCAGCTATAGCTGCTAAACCTAAATTAGCCTCTTGAAGGCGGACGCCGCCGGTTTCCAAACAGAGAACGGCCTGAATATATCTGCCTTCTGTACAATCCAAGGCCGCCAGATCTAGCGCAGCGCTCATCTTTGCACCGGAGACTTCTCCCATACTGCCACCTTGAAAGGAGCCTTCAATTGCAACCACTACGGTAGGTACACCCTTTATCGTGCCCTTGGCTACAACCATCCCATCATCAGCTTGCGGTACGATTCCCTGTTTTTCTAACCAGGGGGACTCAATGTCATCGAAGGGTCCCAGAAGTTCACGATAAGTTCCTTTGTCGAGCAATGCTTTTGCTCTTTGGCGAGCACTCAATTCAATAAAACTCTCTTTTTTAAGCATTTTCGGCCTCATCAAAAGTTTGTTCGATCCTAAGACGTGCCACACCAGGAGAGGCTCCAAAATCGTGAACGAGCAACGTCCCGGCAGGAACACTATTTAAGTCTGCAATACGACCCAGCAACGCCTCCCACCGCTTTTCGCTGTTATCGACGGAAGTTTTGACCGTTACGTCCAAAGTTGTTGTGTTATTAGAACAGAAGAGCACTTCCATATCGCCAGAGCTCACGACCCCGTTCTGAATCTTTATAGCCGCCGAATAGTTCTTTTTTGCCGGCAGAGTAAATTTATATGTTTCCATTCTTCGCCTTTATTGAATATTTGATAAACGTTGTAGAAAGAGGGAAGTAGCAAGTAGGTCCGCGGCTCCGCCAGGAGAAAGAGAGGAATCTTTCATCCAACATCCAAAATCTTCCAAAAGTTCTTCTCCCTTAGCGCTTCCAACCCCTCCAGCCAGAAGGACAGCCGTGCTGCGCCGCTGGGTCTCTCTAAGAGCTGTCTCTTATACACATCTCCGAGCCCACGAGACGCTCATGAATCTCGT
>USHK01000331.1 GCA_900554375.1 uncultured Sutterella sp. | reverse complement strand
CTGCACATTGCTTCTCAGTTCGCTCTTCGATGAAGCTGAACGGGGAGATTCGTCCACAACACGCGCCTCATCTAAAGTCTTGTCGGTAACGGTATGGTTTAAAGATTTCCAACCGACGTGCCGACCGTCCAGTACTGCTTTCACCCGAGACGGAGACATACCTTTACGGATCTCCTTATCTCCTAAACGGCCGAGTATGTTTAACGCAGCAACCAAGTCAGCATGTTCGTGGTATCCGCAAAACGAGCACTTAAAGGCATCCCCTTGTCGGTTCTTTTTGTCCGTGCAGTGACACCGGGGGCATTCCCTCGAACTGTGAGCAGGGTTTACTTCGTTTACTTCTATTCCATGTTTCTTTGCTTTATACCTGATCCTCTCCTGAAGGTATCCTCGCATCCAGCCGCTCAGCCGTCTATTCCACTTTTTGCCAAAGTGAGCCTTCATTCGAGCACTTAAATCTTCAACGACAATAGCCTTGACTGGATTTGTCTTCCGAGTAAAAAGACGGTTTAGTTCTCTGTTAACGACTGTCTTAATAACTCCGATGTCACGGATATACCTTGCGCGCTGCTTCTTGCGGCCGAGGTTATGCCTTCGAATTCGCTCTGCCTTGGCAAGGTTGTCCTTGCCGGTCTTTTTCAGAAGGCTGCGAAAGAGCGCATGCATTCGGTTTCGGCCTTCACTGTTTTTTCCTCTTTTATCGGCTATCTCAGAAAAATACTTTCCCAGATCCGTCCCAAGAAGTTCCTGTTCACTCGTTGCCATCATCTCTGTGTAGCCGAGATCAATTCCTATGGCGGTGCCGGTCTTTCTTTTTTCTTCGCACTGCTGAGGTACGTACACTCTTAATGAGTAAGTGCCGGCAGTATCACGTATCAGCTGGAGCGTTCCGCGGATTTTGCTTTTACCTTTGAGCCGAAGAGAAATCCTTTTACCGGGCTGCAATGACATAAGCTCAAGGAGTTGGGCATCTTCTGCTGATCTGACCGTATAGCAGCTTGAATCAAAGTCAATTCGGTTGTGAAAAGTTTTCGTTCTCGGATAGCAGACGCTGTTTCTTCGAACTCTATTGACTGTGCGCCTGACAATTCCGGCGATGCACCGGAGCGTCTTCAAAGAAAGAGGTCGTTCATAGCTGAGGCAATAGTTCCGATCAAAAGAAACTTCCGGATTCGGGACCGGAATTCTTCCGTCTAGCAATTCAAAGAATTGGCGGTTTATGCCGCAAAGCAGCCAGTACGCGTAGTGACGATCCTGATCGTGAAAACGCTTTAACGTATCTGCAAGTTCCTTCTTTGATTCTGCAATGACGCTTTTCCAATGCGTCAGAGCCATCTTAGAAGTCTCTTCCAAGGCCAGCTTCCAGTGACGAGCCTGCAAGTGGGGACCTGAAGTATCCTTGATTTCTCTGAGCAGAGCCAAGAGAGTTGCCTCTGCTGTTTTCCCATTGGCTCGCAAGCCTGGGAGTTTTTGGTTAAATTCAACAGGTTTCCTGCTCAGAGCAGTTACCAATCTATTTCGAAAAGCGCGAAAGTCCTTTACCTCACTTCGAAGTTCTCTCGTTTGAAAGGCAAAAAGAAATTTTGATGCCACAAATCCGTACGACGAACACATCCGATCCAATGCAGCTCTATCTGTTTCATTGGGCATCTCAAACTGACGCACAAGTGTTCGCTCAAGGTTGGGCATTTAGGGGTAAAAATAAAGTAATAATTAGATCTTAACGGAAACCCAGCATTTTTATACCCGTATTTTCCTTTACCTTATTTTTCCACGATCGCTTCCCGTAAAGGCGAGCGCAGAAGACTGTCATCAGGGTAATAACATCTTTGACGAGCTCCGTTTCGAAAGACTGCTGTTCCGGCTCATCTAAAATGACTATACGGGTGCCCATGTGGCGAGCGATGAAAAAAATTAACTCCGTGCCAAATCGGAGAAGTCGGTCATCGTGAGTGACAACTAATGCACCGACGCGTTTGGTTAAAAGAAGTTTCAATAAGCGTTTTAGCCCCGGCTTTTTACAATTGAGTCCGCTTCCGAGATCTTTGATTACCAGCTGACATCCATATTGACTAAGTCTTTCGGCTTGGGTTGTCAAATCAGAGCGCTGGTCGTAACTTGAAACTCTCGCTTATCCGACCATGATCCTTTTGCCGCCGGTAGGATGAAGCATTTCATGGACTTCATCAGGATCAAAACGCCTTTGATTTCCAATGGTCCTAATAACTCGGGAGAACTTGCCGTTTTTACACCACCGTCTTACGGTTGCAACACAAACTCCAAATGATCCGGCTACTTCTCCGATTGTCATCAAATTGTGAATTTCTCTCATACTCACCCTCCAAAGGGAGATGAGTATGTGCAGGTTTGAATAGATATTCAAGGGCTAGCCATTAGCCC
>USHK01000330.1 GCA_900554375.1 uncultured Sutterella sp. | reverse complement strand
CGAGATTCATGAGCGTCTCGTGGGCTCGGAGATGTGTATAAGAGACAGCCTTTTTGGGAGCGGAAGGTAAAAAATTGTATCTCAAACACGTAGAATTTCTGATGTCAAAGGATGAGTTAATCGTATGGAAAAGCTTTTTGTCAATATTCGCAAAGCTGAAGCGGCTGACATCGGCGGGATCGCCAGTATTTACGAGCAGGCCGTTTTACTTGGTACTGCCAGCTTTGAAATTACGCCTCCTTCCGAAGAGGAAATGCTCTCTCGTATGGAAGCGCTTGAAGCCGGCCATTATCCGTTTTTGGTCGCCGAACTCGAACATCAGATTTTGGGATTTGCCTATGCCGGCCAATATCGTCCTCGCAAGGCTTATCGCTACACAGTCGAAGACTCCATTTACGTTCATCCGGAATGCCGAGGCTTAGGCGTGGGAACACAGCTTTTAACTTCACTTATTGCCGAATGTGACCTTCGCGGATTCCGCGAAATGATTGCGGTCATCGGAGACTCTGAGAACACACCGTCTATTAAATTGCACGAACACTGCGGCTTCCGTCATGTCGGTGTCCTCAAAAACGTCGGTTATAAATTCGATCGTTGGCTGGATTCCGTTCTTATGCAAAGAACATTGTGCGGCGGCGATACAATGAACTGTTGATCTGAGAATAATTAAGAGGAGCCCAAATGAGGGACGAACAACTGGAATACGATGCCGAGTGGACTCTGGCTACATTAAACGATGCTAAAGAAGCTTTGGAAGATCTGATTGCACAGGTCGAGGACAGCCCGGAAGAAGTCAAAGAGATATTGGAAGAAAACATCGCCAACGTCTACGCGAAACTGAACTACGCTTTTAACAGCGCTAAAGACGGTCCCGATGCCCTGCTGTCAATGCCTGACGATGAACTCGTCGCGTTCCCGTCCGTCTTGCCTTTGAAACACAAGGTGGAATTTGAAGAAGAAGACGAAGAAAAGCCGGACGAAGTGCAGTAATCATTGAAAACAACGGCTTGTCCTATCAACTGAACAAGCCGTTTTCACTTGTGAAAGCTCAAGAAGATCAGTCGACTTCGCTGGCTTTTAAATCAGATAAACGATAACCGAAGACAGCCAGCGTTCCGATATAAAGCACTGCCGCACCGACAACAACGCCGAGCACTAGGCCAAGCTTGACCGCCCAGGGATAAGCCATCTTGGTCCAATCACAATAGTGTTGGATGACTAAAAGATAAGCTGTCAAAAGAACACTGCCGACAATCACAGTGAGGAAAAGTTTTTTCCAACCGGCGAGCGGTGTAAAGACTCCGCGGCGGCGCAGAATAATCAGCAAACAGCAGGCATTAAAGCAGGCGCCGAGACCGACTGAAAGCGCCAAGCCCGCATGAGAAAACAGCGGTACATTCACCAAGTTGAAGATCTGCGTAACAATCAAAGCAGCGCAGGCGACCTTAACCGGTGTCTTAATGTCCTTCTGAGCATAGAAGCCCGGCGCCAAAATCTTAATCCCGATCAGGCCGATTAATCCGATGGAATACCCCGTCACGGCAGTGGCGGTCTGATAAACGTCATTCACATTAAACCGACTGCTTTGGAAGAGCACGGACACCAGTCCTTCTCCAAGAAGCGCCAAGCCGATTGCAGCCGGGACGGCAAATGCCACCACGAGCTTAAGGCCCCAATCAAGCAGTGCGTTATACCGATCCGTCATGCCCTTAGCGAAAGCTGCCGACAAGCTCGGCAAAAGAACCGTACCAAGCGCAACACCGAGCAGAGCCGTCGGGAATTCCATCAGTCGGTCAGCATAGGCCAGCCAGGTCACCGAACCCTCGGCAAGGAACGAGGCAATGTTGGTGTTAATCAAAATCGAGATTTGAGCAACGCCAACCGCAAAGAGTGCGGGCACCATGAGCTTCAATACTCGTCTGACCGCCGGGTCTTTCATTGCTTTAAACGGATTCACAAATCTCGGCAGCAAATGCAGCTTGGCGAGCTGCGGAATTTGAACTGCCAGCTGCAGAAAACCGCCGGCCATCACACCGACCGCCAAAGCGTAAATCGGCTGAGCAAACAGCGGCGCGATAAACAGCGTTGCAGTAATCAAAGAAAGATTAAGGAGAATCGGAACTGCTGCCGGAATCGCAAAATGCTTCCAGGTGTTGAGCACGGATGAGCTCAAAGCCACCAAAGACATGAAGAAGATGTACGGGAACATGCAGCGCGTCAGACGGGTTGCCGTATCGAAGGTGGAAGGTTCTTCTGCCAGTCCGGAGGCAATCACAAACACTAGAATAGGAGCGGCTACGACGCCCAAAATACTGACGCACAAAACAATGAAACCTAAAAGCGAAGCCACTTTGTCGATAAAAGACTTGGTTTCTTCAGCTGACCGATTGCTTTTCACATCTGCCAGCATCGG
>USHK01000329.1 GCA_900554375.1 uncultured Sutterella sp. | reverse complement strand
ACGAGATTCATGAGCGTCTCGTGGGCTCGGAGATGTGTATAAGAGACAGCGCTCGAGATCAATTTCAATGCCCATTTGTTAATGTAACCTTAAGATTTAAAAGAGTTTTTCTTAAAACTAAAAATTTTTTCGACCTTCGATTGTACATTCAGAACAGTTGCGCTTGACGGTCAACAATAGTTTCAGAAGTAGCTTGTTACCAGTTTTGAGAACAAAAAAGGCTGGGTCTGAGCCCAACCTTTTGAATCAATTAGTGAAGAAGTTAGAGGTGTACGAAAGGATCGTATTCAGCCTTAAGAATCGGTTTCAAACCAAGTGCCGAACAAGCAGATTCGATATCGTAGTGACTTCTAAAGAAGGCGTTCCACTTGCTGAAAGTGGGGGCGTCCGTCATGAAAACTTCACCGTCCTGATCAAACAGGAAATTCTGGTCTTCTCCGGAGGCTGAGATCAGTTGTTCTGTGTATTCCTGACCGTCGTGCCAATCAATGAACGAGAGAGAGCGAAGTTCACCTGTTTCTTTAATAAGAATGTTCATGAGACATCTCCGATTGAAAATTTATTAATTCTTACGGGTTAATAATGACATAAAAATTCAAATTAAAGCGAAAACTTGAAAATAATTTCCTAAAATAGGTGTTAATACTGACAAAATAATTTGATAATTACGGATTGCAGAATGAATTTCCCATCAGGTGAAAATCCTGTTTCATAAAAATCTTTGCGCTGGCTGACTGTCTTATTAACGCAACAAAAGTTCAATATTTTTTTAGTCCGGTATTTTGAGTAGAAATGTTTTCGAGCTCACCTCCGAGAAGCATTTACCGACAAGTTAGAAGTATCAGTGGGAGGCTGCAAAAGTATTCGGGCATTTTGAAGCCTGTCTAACGCATTAGTGATCGGTTTAATTTTTGGGACGATTGGAGGAGAGAGCATAAAAAAGCCCGCTCCTTATTTGTATTGAGGAGCGGGAAGGTGGGTCTAAAAACGTCTTGATTTGGACGCCTATGGGTAATGGGTTTTCACTAGACGATGAATCTCATGATAAGCATGCCGATGGAAGCCATAAGGATGCTATTGAACATAAGAAGGGGCCAGTATTTTTTAGGAACGTCGGCAACACCGAGGAGTCTGCCCATGTATTGAATCTGGGAAGCCATCAAAAGGAGGGCAGGGGAAAGAATCGTAATGTCGTGAGCATTGAGCGTTCCGCTGGCGAGCAGACTGGCTGCAACACCGACACCGGCTCCGCAGGAGAGCCAAGTGGCGCACAAAACGGTAATGGCTTGACCGGGAAGATCAAAGATGCTCATGACCGGGCCGCAAACTTTACCTAAGAAAGCCATGACGCCGAAAAGATCAAGGATATAAGCCAAAACGAAAGCCATCAGCACATTGGGCATTAAGTTGTTAATGGCGACGTTAAAACCTTTTCTAAGGCCGGTAATGAAGATATCAAAAGGATTATTGCTCTTTTTGACTTGTGTGGCTGTTGCATTAGGCATTTTGGAAATCCTTCTTATAGAAAGTCTTGAGGCAGAAGCGGACAAAAACACCGCCGACAAACTTGAGACAGAACATTACAACCAGGGGGATCCATACAGGAACCAGGAAGGCCATAAAAAGGGCAGAAGCAATGGAGAAATAGTTGTTAATTAATCCTGCACCTGCGTACTGCCAGCCTGCAATCACAACCAAGTTTTCCTTGGAAATCTTTCCGGAATCGACCAAACCCTTTGTCAGCGCTGCGCCGGCGTCGGTACTTTGAAGGTCCGTAATAAGAGCCAAACCCGTGATACCGGGTACACCAAGGATCGGACGAAGCAGCGGAGTCATCAATTTTTGGGCTGCTTTTAAAGCACCGTAGTGAGAAAGAACTTCTAGAAGTCCCAAAGCCAACATCACTCCGGGAACCAGAGAAAGCGCAAAAAGGAAACCGGCTCGTGCACTAAGGCCGCCTTTGCCGACGAAAGTGGCGGCCCCGGAAACAGAACCGAATTTACCGATTAACGTGGTGAAGTCAAAAGCACCGAGCCAGCGATATGCATCTGGCATTTTGTAGAAGACGCCGGAAAAGAAGCACATGGCAAAGAAGAGTGAGATATATGCGCCTACACCTACTTTTTCGGCTTCTTCCGCTTCTTGGGCTTGGATGCCGTTAGAAGCAGTTAAAGTTTCTGAGGACATGAGGTACTCCTGTAATCGTTAAAAAATGAATCAACGGAAACAGAATAGAACAATTAGACCCTTCAAAAACCTTTGTCTAATGAAAATTATGCTGGAGTTTTCCCTAGGTAATAGAAAAATCTAATCTTTTAAAGGCGTTTTTCTGAAGAAAAATTTCACAAATAATGAAAGTCTGAAAATTCTAATTTACTGCTCGGGGTCGAAACATATATTTCTGTCTCTTATACACATCTGACG
>USHK01000328.1 GCA_900554375.1 uncultured Sutterella sp. | reverse complement strand
CGAGATTCATGAGCGTCTCGTGGGCTCGGAGATGTGTATAAGAGACAGGTTATGTCCCGTGTCCTCGACATTGATCTGACGCATTTAGCCGAAGAGGCTCTGAAATCTAAAAAGCCCTGCTCGATTTCCAAGCAGTGCAGCGTCTTTGCCGAGTCGGAGGTGATTTCGCTCGTCAATAACAGCGTTCCGCTGCCTGACATCGCCGCAGGCATCCATGAATCCATCGCAAGACGTATTCATGGTATGGCCTTTAAGGTCGGCGTCGAAGAAGATGTTGCGCTGACCGGAGGCTGCTCAAGCAATAAGGCGCTCAGAAAAGCTTTGGAAAAGCGTCTTCACCTGCCCTTAGCTGAACTCACTATGGATCCTCAGCTAATGGGGGCTTTAGGCGCAGCGCTTTTTGCCAAGGAGCATTACGAAGAAGAAAAAGCTCAGGCTTCTTAAAGAGTTAAACGGGGAGTCATTATGGCCGACTTTAAGACTACTTTATTAGAACTCGCAGAACCATCCGATAAGACATATGGCTTGGAGGATCTGAAAGCATTGGAATCAAAATCCAACTTTGTCTTAAAGTCGGATGCTGTTGAAGACCTTGGAGGCCCTGAAGGTTCAGCGGTCTTCCTGGAGTATTCCGCCTCCTCAAACCAACCCTCCTTTGCCGGAATACTCTGCGAAGACGCATCATCGAACGCTTTAGGGCTTTTTCTTCGTTTTTACGGGGCCAAACTCAACGACGAACTTTTTTACCTGGTTCTGCAGAATTTTCGCTCCATGCTTCGCCTTCCCGGCGTCATGGTCAAGGGCGCAGGTAAGGATCTTTGGATCCGAATCGGTAAAAAAGCTCAGGCTCAAGGTATCGGACTAAAAGAGCTTGCTGCGGTCCTTTCCGCACGCATTCAAGAAGAATTTCCTGAAATTGAATCGGTTCAAGCCTGCTTCCTCCGCGGAAAAGGACCGATATATCAAGAGCTAGATAAGGTTTCTGAGGTTTTTTATCAGAATTCTGAAAAATTAAAAGCAAAAGTTTGGGAAGACCGAGGCTTTAACTTCAAAGACTGCCATGTCCTCGGACACTGCGGTAAGTGTGCTGATAAGAAGCTTTGTGCTAACGTCCGAAGGATCGGACGGCTAAGCGAAGCCCATCGGATCAATCAATAAGGAGAAAATAAAAATGAATAATCATAGAGTTATTGCCGTTTGCGGCAAAGGCGGCGTAGGTAAGACCGCTTTTACAACGCTTTTGACGAAAGTCATGATTGAAGATCCGCAAGCCGGAAAATTGCTGGTAGTCGATGCCGATCCTGCTTTGGGTCTTCACTACGCCCTAGGCCGTAAAGAAATCAAGACCATCGGCACTGTTCGTGACGAAATCCTCAGAGTCGCAGAAGAAGGCGATCGGCAGGCGCAGGAAGAGTTGGCCGACAAGGTTGACTATTTGACTGCCAGAGTACTCGACGAAGGTAAAGACTTTTCTTTCCTGGCCATGGGACACATGGAATCCAAAGGCTGCTTCTGCTCAGTGAATGATCTGCTCCAGCAAGCCATCAGCTACTTAACGGATGAATTCAATACGGTCCTTATTGACGGAGAAGCCGGTATTGAACAGATCAACCGCCAAGTCGTTGAAAAAATTGACACACTTATTGTTTTAACGGACTCTTCCTTCCGGGGCATGAAAACCATTTCTCATATCAAAGAAATGAGAGATGAAGGCTTACTGCCCTTCTGCAAGAAAATCGGTGTTGTCTTTAACCGCACACGCAATGACGTCTCGAAGCTTGAAGCTTTTGCCAAAGACTTAGGCCTGGAGATTTTTGGGGCGGTTCCGATGGACGAAGAAGTTGAAATTTATGACAGCGAAGGCAAATCGCTGTTAGAGCTTCCGGAAAACAACCCTGCGCTCGAAGCGGTTCGCAAGGTTTACAAGAAACTTTAACTCGCTGAATTAAAACACTTCGGCCTCCTTTCGGAGGCCGTTTTGTTTGATCGTTACTTCATTTTAGCGATGTCTTCAGCGGCAGTATCTGCTGCAAGTTTGCCTAAGATCACGCCGATCGATACGCCTTGGCCGTACTGAGAGGCTGCTTCTCCGCTCACATAAAGTCCCGGGATGACTTTGCCGGTTTCCGTGACTGCTCTCGCCTTCAAGTCAATCTTGACACCGCCGTAAGTGGTCTGACTTGCCGGACTGATCTTAGCGCCGTAGAACGGAGCTTTATCGATGCGGCTGAAGCGGGAATCCTTTCGTCCGAATTCATGATCGACGCCGTCGTCCATGCCTTTTTGATACGCACCCACTGTTTTGGACAGGTTCTCGGCGTTAATCTCTAGTTTCTTAGCCAAAGCATCCAACGTCGGGGCTTCCACAAAGTAACCGGCTTCCTGTCTCTTATACACATCTCCGAGCCCACGAGACGCTCATGAA
>USHK01000327.1 GCA_900554375.1 uncultured Sutterella sp. | reverse complement strand
AAGACGGCATACGAGATTCATGAGAGTCTCGTGGGCTCGGAGATGTTTATAAGAGACAGGTGGAGAAAACCGGAATGTTACATTTTTTGAAAAAATATCCTGTCTAACCTTCCTTCACGATCCAAACCACATTCTGGACAATTTAGAGAACCACCCCTATTTGCAAGTTATGAATCCCTGCTATCTCCAAATCGAGGATTTCCTCATTCACAATAAGAACACATTCAAGTTAGAAATACTTTTGCTTTTGTAGCACGCAATTTTGAATGTGTATAACTACTTTTCTTAGAGCATATATGAAATGATCTTTGGAAAACTGAGTAAAGTTTATGAAGTTTCCAAACGTCCTGACCTTCAGGACGTTTGGATGATTAATGAAAGTTAATACAGAACGTTAATTTACCACCTTTACAATAGGAGATTTATTTAGTGGCAACAGTCTTTCCTGTTACTTGTCCAAAAACCAGCGCATCGGTCAGCATCGCTCCACCCCTGTTTAAACCACAGGCAACTTCGCCGGCGGCGTAGAGACCTTTAATAGGCTTCCCATCCCAGTCAAGAACTTGATGTTCTGCATTGGTCTTGAGACCGCCTTTTGTATTTGATCCACCCGCGAACAAAGGAATAGCATAAAAAACAGTTCCCTCGAGAGATTTTAGAGACTTAGGATTTCGTCCGAAGTCTTCGTCCTTTCCAGCTGCGCCCATTTCATTGAAACGTTTCAATGTTTCTGCCAATTTCTGAGGGTTCATCCTTCCTTTATTAACAGATGTTTCTGCAATCTTCTTGGCTAGCCCTTCAATTGAATCTGCCTTAAGTATCCACCCCTTCTTTAAGGCATCAGAATTATCTGAAACACCGTAGTCTACAAAGCCGTAACCAACGGTCGAACGAGTAAGATTTGCCAACGGGCGAGATTTGAATATCTTCTCTTCAAAAATCTGCCACGCCGGCATATTGTCATATGTCATCGTGTCAAGATTCTGTTCGGCGGCTTTTTCATAGACGCTGTTATTTGTAATTCCGCCCATGATCTTATTTTCTGCGATGAAGCGATCTCCTAGAGCATTAACAACGAAAGAACCTGGAGCTCCGACTCCCACTGTCGTGACACCTAACCGCATTCCGTTATGGTAAACAGGCGGAGCCCAGATCATTCTGGCTGCACAAGTTGAAACTTTAGATAAAGCTGCTCCGGCCTTCATGCCCATACGAATACCTTCGCCTTCGTTGTAAGGGGTTCCGTAGAAAGCAAAGCCTCCGACAGAAGGTCCAGGCAAAAATGCTTTGCGCATTTCAGCACTGTACTCATAACCTCCGGAAGCAAGGATTACACCTTTCTTGGCTTGAACACGAATGTCTTTACCGTCTTTCCTTGCAACTACACCTACAACATGGCCGTCTTTATTGAGGATTAAAGAAACGGCCGGAGCGTTATCTATGACTTTAATCAGGCTGCCTCTATCTTGAATGCCTTTTTCTAATGTACGCCAAAGAGCCTCCCCTTCTGTCGCTTCACTCTTGGGACCGTTATAGCTGGAAGTTTTGCCCATCCTAGAGGGATACATTAAGTGATAGGAAGCATATGAGCTGGTCTTAGCTCCGGGAAAGTTGACGTACTGAGCCGGTCCGCTAAATTTTTGACCTTTAAGCTCAGGATCGAGAGATTTAAGCCAGTCCATTAAATTAGGGGTGTATTCAACCCAATATTCCGCCATTCCGTTCGAGATGTCATCTTCTTCTCCGACCGATGGTTTGTCATCGTATTTGGCAGAGAATAAAGCTCTGAAGTATTTGCGCAGTTCTTCTTTGTTTCCGTCTTTATCAGGACAATGCACCCAACCACCGGACATACGGGTATTGGAACGTAAAGTGGCCAAAGGTTGTTTTTCAAGAATGATCACAGAAGCTTTATGATCAGCCGCCGTTATCGCAGCAGCTGCGCCAGCTCCGCCTAGCCCGACAACCACTACATCGGCTGATTCATCAAATTTGTTTTCCGTTTCAGCTGAGAATGCCGGCAGACTGCACGCGATTGCTGTTGAACCGACAAGAAAATTTCTTCTGGATATTGAGGTCATTTTGTTCTCCTTGGTTAGAACAAATAAATTATGGAAAGCGTGCTAACTAAAGTCAATACTTTACAGGGTGTTTAAATTTAATTAGAAGCTTTGCGACTCTTGAGTTTTTAATTTATTTAATGTGCTAATTTTTGTACAGAATTTAATTATTGAGAAGCAGCTGCTTAACAGACACATCGTTATTCTCTATTTTTTCCTCTTTTTACTAAGCCTCTCTAACTGGCATAGAGGAAGTGTTGTCGGACGATTAAAGAAGAGTTCGTTATTCCAAAACTGAATAACTGCACCAACAGACAGTTCCCGCGCTGTCTCTTATACACATCTCCGAGCCCACGAGACGCTCATGAATCTCGTAT
>USHK01000326.1 GCA_900554375.1 uncultured Sutterella sp. | reverse complement strand
GTTCTTGAACTACAGCGTATTGATTAAAACTTTCAGTCTTCTCTTTACGATGACTGCCGCCGCGGCTCTGTATTTCAACTACCAATACGGAACCATTATTAATTCCGAAATGATGCGCAATGCGCTTGCAACCGATACAGCAGAGGCCGCCGAACTTCTCACCGCAAAGTTTTTCCTTGAATTTGCTTTTCTATGCTTGCCCCAGCTCTATCTGACCTTCTTTGTTCCGATCAGACATTCTTCTTTTGTGCGCGGTATGTTTCAAGGGCTAGTCGGACTCGTAACAGGAGTTTGTTTACTGATGCTTAACTTTCAGGGAGTCTCCTCCCTTATTCGGTCCGAGCCAGTTCTTCGAAATTTAATCTCTCCGGTAAACGTATTCAGCGGGACGTACAAAGCAATATTCAAAGACGGTTCGACTGAAGTCGATGCACCAAGACTGGTTATTGATCCGCACCCGACGCTCGGGCCGTCTCACAGCAAGAGAAAGGGAACACTTTTCATTGTAGTTGTGGGTGAAACCGCTCGTTTAGCCAATTGGGGTCTTGCCGGCTACAGCCGTGACACAACACCGCAGCTTCGTGCCAGAAATGTCATCCCGTTTAGCAAAACGATCTCTTGCGGCACGAGTACCGATGTTTCATTGCCTTGCATGTTCAGTCGAGTCGGTCGAGATCGCTATGACAGGGATCGCATTCTGAAAGAAGAAAGTTTGCTCCCGATCCTCCAAAGAGCAGGAATCAATGTCTTCTGGGTGGATAATCAATCCGGATGCAAAGGTGTCTGTAAGGGCGTCCCGTCCCTAAACATTTCAAAAACAAAAGCACCCTCTCTATGCTCAGGTCCACGGTGCTTTGATGAAGCTTTATTGGCAGGCATTGATACCTCAGAAATCTTAAAACCCGGCAAGACGACCGTAGTCTTTATGCATCAGCTAGGCAATCACGGCCCTGCCTATTCCAAGCGCTACCCAAAAAATTTTGAGGTCTTTAAGCCCGTCTGCACAGATGAAAAGCTTAACAATTGCACGAGGGAAGAAATCGTCAACGCTTATGACAATGCAATCCTTTACACCGACCATTTTTTAGCTGGGATCATTGACTGGTTAAAAGGTTTGGACGGCTTTGATACAGGATTGCTGTACGTTAGTGATCATGGGGAAAGTCTTGGCGAGAACAATATGTATCTGCACGGAGCTCCGGAATTAATTGCTCCGAAAGAGCAAAAAGAAGTTCCTATGCTGCTATGGCTGTCTAAAGGTTTTGAGCAAAAATTCGGTCTTAACGATGTTTGCCTGCGTGATCAGGCAAAAGCAGACGCTTCTCATGATCAGCTGTTTTCTTCTCTTCTTGGAATTCTTGACGTTAAATCTTCAGTCTATGACCAAAGAAAGGATTTCACTGCAGCCTGCAAAAAGACTCAATAATCAACCGAAAATCCCAATTTGTTTTTCCATAACTTCTGAATTCCTTCAGCATAAAACTGAGCGCGATTTACCGAAGCCGAAATTTCATGGTCCACCAGAGCTCTACTCAATGCGACAAGACGTTGATTAGAAAGATCCTCCCTCCGGATTACCATGGTCAATTCCCATGGTTCTCTAGTCCACCCATTTAGTACCGGCAACAATCTTCCTCGTTCAATATCTTTCCAGCAAAAAGCTAGAGACAGATCTATTGCGATACCCATTCCAGCCATCAACCACTCCTTTCCGGATAAAACATCGCCGGAAAAAACGATCTGTTCATATTCCAACGGCTGCCTTTCTCCGTTTTTTTGCAGGTAAGTCGTCACAGGGTAATTTCTGCCTGTTCGTAAGATGATGTTGTGAGACTTTAAATCCCAAGGGTTGTGAGGAATCCCCCGTTTTTGCAAGTATTCCGGCGTGGCCAAGGGATAATTACCTACCCGATTCACCTTCCAGACAAATAGTCCTTCGGACGACGGGCGATAAGGCAAATAAGCAATGTCTACCTTTCCAGACAATACGTCTTCGTGATCAACATCTGAGAGTATTTCCACCTGCAGGTTGGAATCCTTTTGGGTGTAACTCTGAATGATCTCCATAAAGCTCGTACGAGGTACGTTTATTGGGATTCCAAGCTTGATATATAGTTTTTGGCACCCCGCCCTGGATACTTTTTTTCTCAGCTTTTCCGCAGCTTCCAAATAACTCCGAATCTCGGGCAACAATTCAACAGCTTCATGAGTTAAACGTACCGGTCGCGAGTGAGGCTCCGTCAGTTTTATGTTTAATTCGTTCTCTAAACCATGGGTAAGACGACAATAAAAGGCTTCATCCCGTCCAAATCGATCTGCTGCCAAAGAGAAACCTTTCCCTTCGGATAAGGACTGAAGCACTTGCCAAGCAAGAAGACGCTCAGAGACTTTCATACCTGTCTCTTATACACATCTCCGAGCCCACGAGACGCTCATGAATC
>USHK01000325.1 GCA_900554375.1 uncultured Sutterella sp. | reverse complement strand
GTAAGGAGTCGTCGGCAGCGTCAGATGTGTATAAGAGACAGATCCAGAATTATGCACCCCGGAACGGAAGGTGCTTCATTGACAAGAAACTCTTCGCCACTGGAAAAAACTTGTACTGTCCAATCTTCATTTTCCAAAAGAAACTGAATCGCCTTGGAAACCGCTCTGTCGTCATCAACAATACGTATCAATGCTGTCGCTTTAGGATTCATTTTCCTTTTCTCCGTTGACTAATCGAAGGTTGAATGAAACCAACAAACCTCCCAAAGGACTTCGGCCGTAAATCAAGGTGCCTCCATGACGTTCGACAAAAGTTTTCACAATCGACAACCCCAGCCCAAGACCGTCGGCCTTGGTTGAACCGGAAGAATTTGAAATCTCACTCAGCTGCTCTTCAGAAAGTTGAGGACCGTTGTCCCATACCTCTATTTGAAAATTGCCTCTCTTTCTCTCGCCTTTCAAATAAACCTGAGGTCCAGTCTTTTTCCCCACTGAAGCTTCATAGGCGTTTTTTATCAGATTAGAAATGATCAGTTCAATTTCCAGTGGATCGCCTAGAACCTTAGCCGGTACCGCTTGCACTTGAATTTCACAGTCAGGGTGACCAAGTGAGAAACTCTCAATAGTTTTCTTAAGAATTTGATCTAAGTCAACTTGCGTGTGATCCCTAGACTTGTCTTTCACGTAATCACGCACTTTCTGGATAATTTCATCCGCCCTTTGAGCCTGCTCATTAATTTCCTCTAGTCCGGAAGCAAACTTCTCTTTATCTAAGTTGCTTCCGGCTTTCATCGTTTGTTTGAGCAGGCTGTAAGCGTAACAACGTATCGCATTCAGCGGCTGCCTTAGTTCATGGGCAAACAGGCTGCTTATCTGGCTGACAGTTCCTAATCGTTGAAGCTTTCCGAGTGCCTCTTCAGTTTTTGCGGCTTGAACCTGAAGCTTTTCTCTCTGTTTTAATGAAGCCTGCAACTGTGCCGTTCGCTTCTTTACGAGGGCCTCAGTTCGAACACTATGCGCCATTAGACCGAGAAAAAGGAGCAGAAATCCGACAAAGATGTACCAATATTTATTCACGACATTTTTCAGAGTCCACTTTCGTTCTGAAGCGTATGCATCCATATCTAGACTTCTTAACAAACGGTCTACACTGTCGTAATCAGAAGACGTACCCCAATACATTCCGCCTTCTATGGCTTCTTGACCTAATAAAATTAACCTCAATTTTCTAGATAGTTCTGCCTGCACGGACGGAAGCATTGCAAAAGTAGTACTCGGATAAAGCGACGTAGAGTGAAGACAAAGTAAATTCGGATGGTTCTTCTCATTCAACACTCGAAGGTTTAGGGTGTTGATTTCATTTTTTTCGGCCTCTTCTTCTAGAAGACAGCTGGGTAAGACAACGGCATTCAACTTTTCTTGAGACAAATCGTCAAGTAACTCCTTGACAGATTCATCTCGGGCGGTGAGCTTATTAAGAACCAACGAACTATCTTTACCTGATTGTTCCAACTCTCCTTTAACCAAATAGACAGTCTCTTGTCCGTAGCGAGGATTAAAGACGACTGTCTTATCTTTTAAGTCCGCAAGACGGTTTAAGCCGTTAGCCCCTTCTTTAACGAGAATTAGAGCACTTAAACCTTGATTCGGATCAAATGCACGATCAGATACCAAAGTGGCAATATCGCGAGCACCGCTTTTTGCCTCAGCTATAAAGAAAGGGGTCGAGGAAATGAAAAGATCGACTTCGTTGTCTTGTATCGCCTTCTGTAGGTCCTTCGAAGAAAATTCGGAAACCTCTATATTTCTGTTAAGTTTTAACTTCAACGAAGAGATGGTTTCATTGATAAGTTCTTTCTCCTGTCCTTGAAGAATGGTTTCCTGAATCCCTATTCGAAGAGTCTGAGCACACCAAACTTTCCCTCCGAAGCAGAGAGCTATGAGCAGAATCAAGAACATTCTTATCATATTGCAAGCACTCCTGCCGCGGTTTCCCCTGCTACTCTTCCAAATGCCAGAGCCTTTCCAAAACCACAACCGGGCGTGAAGTTGGCACCATGAACGCCGCCCATGATTTCACCTGCAGCCAATAGGTTCTCCACAGGATGCTTACCCTGAATCAAGACTTGCGTTTTGGCATTTACACGAATGCCACAGTAAGTTCCCATAATTCCGCAAGTAGCCGGCATTATGTAAAAAGGAGCTTTTTCGATAGGAACCGGTGTTCCGAATGCTCCGGACAATGACAAGCGTTTAAAGGAAATTTCTTTTCCTGTCTTTATGCTTTGGTTGTAGTTTTGGATTGTTCGAACGGTATTTTCCGGATTTAAACCGGCTCTTCTGGCGGCTTCAGACAAATCTTCAGCAAAATAAATATATTTACTGTCCTGAGTCTGTCTCTTATACACATCTCCGAGCCCACGAGACGCTCATGAATCTCGT
>USHK01000324.1 GCA_900554375.1 uncultured Sutterella sp. | reverse complement strand
CGGCGATGCCGAATGGGTTTCCATTCGTCCGGGCACAGATGACGCTTTTCTTTCAGCTCTGATCAATGAAATGCTCCGTACAAACACGGCTGATCTGGACTTTATTGAGAAAGGGACCAACGGAGCTTACCTGATCAAAGAAAACGGCCAGCCCCTTACTCAGGCTGAGGTCATTCAGGGAGGAGACAAAACGAAATATGTTGTTGCCTCCTCCGACGGCCGCCTCTCTTTCAGAGGCGTTCTAAGAAATGATAAAGGCATACCGACTTCGTTTGATGAGGATCCTTCCTTCAGGGCAGACCTGAATATGAGCGGATCTGTCAAGCTCGCAGATGGATCTTCCTGCCCGGTTAAAACCGCTTTTGTCATCATTAAAGAGACGCTTGCTCCTTATACCCCCGAAAAAAGCTCTGAAATTACCGGCATACCTGCCGATATGATTCGAAGAATTGCTCGAGATTTCACCAATCTCAAGGGTGTTATTGATGACGGGTGGTATACCTCTAAAAATGGAACAGATGTTCAGGTTTATCGTTTAGTCTCGATCGCAAACGCCTTTAACGGCAACATCGATATACCCGGCGGAATGATTGTTACGGCTGCTGCCGGTCTGAAGATTCCGAGTGTCTCTCAAGGAAAAGGCCCGAATGGTGAAACTTGGAAGATGGCTAAAGAAAAGCGCATCGATAAGATCATCTACCCGGAAGCCGAGGGCACTTTCAAAGTGGCTATGGAAGCTGTTCTGACCGGAAAGCCTTATCCCATCAAGGCAGCCTTCTTTGTGGGCACAACGATGTTCCAAAGAGAAGCAAATTCTGAGGAGCTTGCCGAAAGGCTTAAAAAACTTGAACTTAGTGTCGTTCAAGACGTTCTCCCTCAAGAGATTTGCGATTACGCTGACTATGTTCTTCCTTCTACGTACTTCATGGAAAGAATGGAAATGTCGGGCGTAAAGTGGGCAAGAGACGGATCGATTTATCTTTCCGACCCTCAACTGACTCCCCCTGAGGGCTGCGAGGCCCGTCACGATGTGTGGATTCTGCTGGAGATCCTCAGAAGAGCATTCCCGGAAAGAGCTGCAAGAGTCGGATACAAGGAATGCAAAACAGCGGAAGAATTCAATGCTTACTATGACGCATTCACAAAGAGAGGTTATGCCCAGCTCTTGGAGGAATGCGACAAGGTCAAGCCCGGTTGGTCTCGTCGGATTCACGAGGACATCAGAAAGAAAGGCTGGTCGACGATTAAGATTAAAGAGTACGGCGTCTATCCCTATAAGAAACCCTTCGGAACGCCTTCCGGCAAAGTCGAAATTTATTCTTTCAAGAGTTTCGAGAAGCCCGCATATGTGCAAGGAATTCCTCCTTTCACGGCTCATATTCCTGCACCGGCTTTTACGCCGCCGAAGAGAAACAGTAATGAGTTCATTTTAGTATCCGGGAAAAACTGCACTTCCTGCTCCGGTCTCAGTATGTTTGCTCTTCCTTCTAAATACCTTGGAGACCGTACGGTTTGGATGAACCCGGAAGATGCTGAAAGACTGGGTATTTCTCATGGTGAAACCGTCGAAGTCGAGGGCATTGATACGGGCTATAAAGGGAATGCTCAAATTACTGTGACGAAGAAGGTTATATCCGGATCACTCTTCGCTTTCGGATTTTCAGGCGGTAATCGAATCAAGCACTTGGCTGATCATCCCGATTATCAGTTCATTAAAGAAGGGATTAATTCTCACTGGTACGCCAAAGGTTATGCACAGCCCGTTTTCGGAACGGTTGCCAATAACAGTGCCGTACGCGTCAACAAATTGAGAGGCTAAATCATGGTCGAAAAGAAAAAACAATTAGCGCATCTTTTTGATGCTACACAATGCATCAGCTGCGGAGCCTGTATTGTGGCCTGTTCTCAGACCAACTTTCCCGAAATGCATAATCGCTCCATTCCGGGCCGCGACTGGCTTGCTTCTAATATTCGCGTTTTTCGCTCGGAAGAAAGAAGACCTGTAAATCTGCTGGTTCAATGTCAGCATTGTTCGGACGCTCCCTGCGTTAAGACTTGCCCCTTCGGGGCCAATTACTACGACGAAAACGGTTTGGTCCGCAATGATCCGAACAAATGCGTTGGCTGCAACTACTGCGTAGCGAGCTGTCCATATGATGCCCGCTGGTCTCATCCGGATAACGGACTTCCTATGAAATGCATGAGTGACGGATGTTTGAAATTGATTCAACAAGGAGAACAGCCTGCTTGTGTTCAAGCTTGCCCTGCTCAGGCCCGTTTCTTTGGAGATGTGAAAGATCCGCAAAGCGAAATTTCTAAGAAGATCGCTTCCTGCCGTACCGAACTCCTTATGCCGAACAAAGGCACAAAACCTAATTTCTTTGTTGTGGTGCAAAAACTGTCTCTTATACACATCTCCGAGCCCACGAGACGCTCATGAATCTC
>USHK01000323.1 GCA_900554375.1 uncultured Sutterella sp. | reverse complement strand
GAGATTCATGAGCGTCTCGTGGGCTCGGAGATGTGTATAAGAGACAGGATTCATCCTAAAGTCCGAGCGCCTAAACCCGAAAGTGATCTGCCTAAAACACTGACGCCTGTGTATCCGGCAGGAGAAGGCGTGACTCAGCTGTGGCTCAGAAAACGCATTGACCGCGCCTTAATGGATGTCGATATCTCGGATCTTTTGACCGAAGAAGAGCGGCAGGAGCTGCACCTTCCCTGTCTCTCTGAAGCAATAAATTCCCTGCATCATCCGAAAGCCGGTGCGCCGATCGGTCCTTTGCAGAACAGAACGGATCCCGCTTGGCAGCGCCTGAAATTTGATGAACTCCTTGCCCAGCAGATTTCGCTGAAGAAATCTCGCGAAATGCGAGATATGAACAAGGGACCTCTGATGCCGCTGCGCAAAGGAGATAACAGTTCACTAACGGCAAAATTTTTCCATTCCCTGCCTTTCAAACTGACGAAGGCGCAAATTCGAGTCTGGAAAGACATTTACGAGTCTCTTGGCAGCGAGCGCCCGATGAACCGATTGGTCCAAGGTGATGTCGGAAGCGGTAAAACTGTCATTGCCGCACTGGCTGCTTGTCAGGCGATTGATGCCGGTTATCAGGCGGCACTTATGGCACCGACAGAAATTCTTGCGGAGCAGCACTTCAAAAAGATTATTTCTTGGTTGGAGCCTTTCGGTGTTCGAGTGGTCTGGCTCTCCGGCAAACAGAAAGCTAAGGAGAAGCGTGAAGCTCTCGCGGCAATCGAAGACGGTGCCGAACTTGTGGTCGGAACCCATGCGATTATTCAACCGGATGTTAAGTTCAAAGCTTTAGGCCTAGCCATTGTGGATGAGCAGCACCGTTTCGGCGTAGATCAGCGCTTGGCAATCCGTGCTCAGCAAAACGGCATCATGCCTCATCTTCTGATGCTGTCGGCAACTCCTGTTCCGCGTACTCTGGCGATGAGTTATTTGGCCGATATCGATGTCTCCGTCATTGATGAACTGCCTCCGGGAAGACAGGAGATTTCGACGAAATTGGTTTCCATGAGCCGAAAAGGCGACTTAGTTGAATGGATTGGAAAGTCTTTAGCCGCCGGTCTGCAGGCCTATTGGGTTTGTCCGCTGATTGAAGAAAGCGAAAAAGTAGACCTGACCGCAGCTACCGAGACTTGCGAGGAAATCAAACAAATTCTGCCTCAGTTCAAGATAGAACTGCTGCACGGAAAAATGACTCCTGAAGACAAGAACGCCGTCATGGAGCGGTTTGTTAAAGGAGAAACGAAGCTCTTAGTTTCTACGACTGTGATTGAAGTCGGTGTGGACGTTCCGAATGCATCCATTATGGTGATTGAGCATGCCGAGCGTTTCGGCTTAGCTCAGCTCCACCAGCTCAGAGGTCGCGTGGGACGAGGGTCGATTAAGAGTTATTGTTTTGCGATTTTCGGAGACCAGCTTTCGAAAATCGGGAAAGAGCGTCTGCAGGTGTTTAATGACACTACGGACGGTTTTGAGATTTCCCGCAGAGACTTGGAACTAAGAGGTCCTGGTGAATTTTTAGGTGCCCGTCAAAGCGGAGCCGCCCTACTGCGATTTGCCGACTTTGAAACTGACGGTTTTCTAGTCGAAAAAGCTATGGCGATGGCAGATAAATGGATCCGAGACAAAGACCCGCGGGCAGAAAAACACGCTGCCCGCTGGTATCAGTCAAGGGAAAAGTACTTAGAGGCTTAAGTCTAATTTGAAGCACTGACCAAGCTTCTATTTATTCGCGGCTTCCACGCTTTCGTGGAAAGCATCACCGAGTTCGACGGCGCGTTCCTTGCACGCGTCCATCGCATCCTGCATCATTTCCATGAAGTGACGGTCATTCATAACTTTTAATGCTTCGTAGGTTGTGCCGCCTTTGCTTGTCACCTTTTCACGAAGGACAGACGGCGAATCGCCGCTGCGTTTGGCGAGTTCCGCAGATCCGAGAACCGTTGCGATCGCCATTCTCTTAGCCTGAACGTCATTAAAACCGTATCGGAGTCCGGCTTCCGTGAGAGCTTCAATAAATCTAAAGACATAGGCAGGACCGGAACCGCTGACGGCGGTGACTCCGTCAAGCTCTTCTTCTTTGGTGCACCAAATCAGATCGCCGCAGGAGGCAAATACTTTTACGATGAAGCGATGGTCGGTGTCGGCTTCAGGCGTGGAATAAAGTCCGCAGACGCCGAGACCGATCTTCATCGGTGTGTTTGGCATTGTGCGGCAGATGCAGTTGTGGCCGATCATGGCTTCTAGATCTTTAACGCGTACACCTGCAACGATTGAAATTACCAGCGCATCTTCGATCCATTCTTTGCAGGCTTTGATGGCTTCAGCCAGCTGCTGGGGTTTTACGGCAAGAACCACGGCATCAATCTCAGAAAGCCAGGAACCGGGTTCTTTATGAGAGTGGACG
>USHK01000322.1 GCA_900554375.1 uncultured Sutterella sp. | reverse complement strand
CGTCGGCAGCGTCAGATGTGTATAAGAGACAGAATTAATGCTGCGGGAGCATTAGAATTTTCGGATAAAACTTATCGTCCGACCAAAGACAGAACAATCCCTCCGTACTTGTCCGAGGTCTTAAAAGAAAATTCAAGATATGTTAAATGAGAGAAGGAATTCGCAAGCCGAGTTCTTTCCGCCAATCCGGCATAGGAGGAAGCTGCAGCTCTCGAAGAACTCTGTTCTCTAGTCTCGAATTCCGTGGTCTTGGCGCCGGTCGAGGATATTCTTCTGTAGAGCACGGAACTACTTTTTGATTGATATCTGCAGCTCTAAATATTTCTTGAGCGAAGTCAAACCAGCTGGCTTCACCCTCGCAGGTAGCATGGACGACGCCTCGGAAATCTGTTTCAAGGAGTCTTTCAATCGCAACGGCAGCTGCAGCCGTGCTTGTAGGATTTCCGATTTGATCATTAACAACCTTTAGCTCAGGCAAACCACTTCGTGCAGCTTTAAGCATTGTTGAGACAAAGTTTTTGCCGCCCTCACCATATAGCCAGCTAATCCTCACTATCAGCCAGTTATTGCAGCTGTTTTGAATGTTTTGCTCACCTAATAGCTTACTTTGGCCGTAAACGGATAAGGGACCAAAGGGGGCATCGTATTCGTTGTAGGGTCTGTCAAGCTTTCCGTCAAAAACATAATCACTTGAAATTCCTACGAGCCTGGCACCTGATTGCTCTGCGGCTCGAGCGATGTTTTTACTGCCTTCCGCATTTACGGCGAAAGCAAGTTCAGGATTTACCTCACAGT
Organism: uncultured Sutterella sp.; assembly: GCA_900554375.1. GTDB lineage: Bacteria > Pseudomonadota > Gammaproteobacteria > Burkholderiales > Burkholderiaceae_F > Parasutterella. Next base: position 1,675 of record USHK01000322.1, on the reverse strand, counting down.
CATCCACATTCGTATAAGCAGCACTATGAATAATGACGTCAGGTTTGTTCTCCCGACAAAAACGGAAGACCTGTGCTGCATTTGTGACGTTAAGTTCGTTTGAAGACGGGAGGAGAAGCGAGTGTTGACTGAACTTTTTGACAAGCTCTCTCCCAAGCAAACCGGTTGCCCCCGTAATCAATATCTTCATGAGACTAAACCTGAGGAGAAGGCTCGAAAGGACGGGGCGCAGGCGTCCTTGGGGCTTAGTGTCGGATTACTATTTATTGGCCAATCAATTCCAATATCCGGATCGTTCCATTTAATACATCCCTCATCGTTGGGATGATAAAAGTCAGTGCATTTATAAGTAACTAAGGCTTTAGAACTTAAAACGTAAAAACCGTGGGCAAATCCCGGAGGAATCCAAAGTTGGTTTTTATCGATCCCGTTTAAAACAACGCCTTGCCACTTTCCAAAGGTCGGAGAATCTCTTCTTAAATCTACAGCGACGTCAAAAACTTCACCCTCTAAAACGGTAATGAGCTTCCCTTGAGGATACTTCTTCTGAAAATGCAGTCCTCTCAACGTCCCAAAGGACGAAAAGGAAAAATTGTCCTGAACGAAATGGCTGGGAATACCAAGTTCTCGATAACGATTTTCCTGCCATGTTTCGACAAAACATCCGCGGTCATCCTTATGAATATCAGGAAAAAATTCGATTAAGCCTTCAATTTCGAAATGTTTGATTTTCATAGTTAGTACACAAAATTTCCTAAAGACCGCCGGAGGACCGAGGAGGATCAATGGTTCCTCGAACGCTTGTCTTCATAATTTAATTTTACCCAGTCACTGTATTGCTTATTTTTAAGTTTTTTAATCCAATCCGGATTTTTTAGGTACCAGAGCACAGTCTCTCGGAGTCCGGCTCGGAAGGAATAAGAGGGTCCCCAACCAAGCTCTTTAAATATTTTGCTGCTGTTTATGGCGTAACGAAAATCATGGCCCGGTCTATCCTTAACGAAACGAACCTGATCGAAGTACGAAAAACCGTCTTCTCTTGGTCTAGTGTCATCGAGAATCTCAGTAATCGCCCGAACAATCTCTAAGTTTGAAAACTCTGAGTTTCCGCCGATGTTATACACGGATCCTGGAGCTGCATTTCTGACCACAAGGTCGATGGCTGCACAATGATCTTCTACATGAATCCAGTCCCGAATATTCGATCCGTCCCCGTAAACAGGGAGCTCTTTTCCTGCAACGGCGTTGAGCACCATAAGAGGAATGAGTTTTTCCGGATACTGACGCGGACCGTAGTTATTTGAGCAGTGTGTAATTAGTGTAGGCAGTCCATAGGTCTTGTTGAAGGCACGAACGAAATGATCTGCCGAGGCTTTGGAGGCAGAGTAAGGACTGTTCGGCTTATATGGACTCGATTCCGTGAAAGGAGGTTCTTCTTTAGTTAATGAACCAAAAACTTCGTCGGTTGAAACATGAAGGAATCGGAAGTTTTCTTTAGCTATTTCATCCAGACATTTCCAATAGCGCAGTGTTTCGGATAAAAGGTTGCAGGTTCCGATGACGTTCGTTTGCAAAAAGGCATCCGGGTCCAAGATTGACCTGTCGACGTGACTCTCAGCCGCAAAATTAACAACGGCATCCGGGTTAAATTCTTTCAAGAGACGAGCAGTTAGAC
>USHK01000321.1 GCA_900554375.1 uncultured Sutterella sp. | reverse complement strand
GTCGTCGGCAGCGTCAGATGTGTATAAGAGACAGAGTCTGCACGGTGCCTAAAGATAAGTATTTTGTGATGGGCGATAACCGTGACAATTCCGAGGACAGCCGTTACTGGGGCTTTGTACCTGAAAAGAATTTAGTCGGTCGAGCCTTCATGGTTTGGATGAACGTTTCGAAACCGAGCCGCATCGGTTTCTTCAATTAAGGATCTCCTATGCTTCCTTTAACAGTCTTAGAAGAAAGAATCGGTTACACGTTCAAGAACAAAGAGCTCTTGCGCCGCGCTATGACGCACCGTTCTTTCAGTGCGGAACACAACGAACGTTTGGAATTTTTAGGCGACTCAGTCCTGAATTGTGTGATTGGGAACGCATTGTTTTTAAAAGATAAGCACTTTGATGAAGGGTCTTTATCGCGTGTCAGAAGCAACCTGGTACGCCAGTCTGCTTTGGCGGAAATTGCCGAGAGAATCGGTATCTCTGATTTTCTGAAAGTCGGCGCCGGCGAAAAACACACCGGCGGGAATCATCGTCCGTCAACTATTGCCGACGCAGTTGAGGCCATATTTGGGGCGGTTTTCACCGACGGCGGCTTTGAAGAGGCGCAAACTGTCATTATTCGCTTGTATGAGCCGATGCTCAGCCAGCTGACACCCACCACGCTCGGTAAGGACGCCAAGACGAATCTGCAAGAGGTGCTCCAAAGGATGCACTACGGATTGCCTCTTTATGACATCGTTGAGATCAGAGGTGCGCCTCATGATCAGGAATTTGAAGTTCGGGTGGATATCCCGGACCTTGGAATCTCACTGACGGGCGTGGGTAAATCTCGCCGCCAGGCAGAACAGGATGCAGCTCAGAAAGCTCTGGATAGCGAAGCCATTAGAAATTTGAAAGGCTAAGTTTATGAGTGAAAATAAAGAGACTGAAAAATCTGAAGACTTCCGCAGCGGTTATGTCGCTGTGATCGGCCGTCCTAATGTCGGCAAGAGCACGCTGATCAACGCGCTGGTCGGAGAAAAGGTCAGTATTACCAGCAAGAAGCCCCAGACGACGCGTGACCGCATCATGGGTGTTTTGACCACTGATAATGCTCAGTACCTGTTCGTCGATACACCGGGATTTCAGACGAAGCATTCGTCCGAACTTCTGGCTCGTATGAATCAGTCCGTACGCTCGAGTTTGTCCGATGTTGATGCCGTCGTAATGGTCATTGAAGCCACCGGCTGGCGTCCTGAAGATCAGGTCGTTCTGAACCTTCTGAGCAAAGACGCCAAGAATGTGATTTTGGCGATCAACAAGACAGATGAAGTTAAAGAGAGCGAAGCCATGCTTCCTTTGATCAAGGAATCCATGGAAAAGTTCCCGTTTGCCGATGTGGTTCCGGTCAGTGCCGAAAAGACCCGTCAGCTGGATGTTCTGCTTGATGTGATTCGTAAGTATTTGCCGGAAGGCGACAAGCTTTACGAAGATGACATCTACACCGATAAGTCTCCGCGCTTCCTGGCCGCTGAGATTATTCGTGAAAAAGCTTTCCGTTTGCTGGGTGACGAATTGCCTTACGGCGTTGCCGTCATGATCGATAAATGGGAAGAAACCGACGATCAGGCAAGAATCTTCGCAACCCTTCTGGTCAACCGTGAAAGCCACAAAGGCATCGTGATTGGTGAAAAGGGTGCCAAACTGCGTGAAATTTCCCGCCTGGCTCGTGAAGATATTTCCAAGATGCTCGGCAAGAACGTCTACCTCGAAGTTTGGGTACGAGTTCGTAAAGGCTGGGGAGATGACGCTCAAGTATTGAAGTCTTTAGGCTACTAAAGCCGGTCAGTAGTTTCTGACGAAAAAAATCTCGGTCGGTCGTAAGATCCTCCGAGATTTTTCTTTGTCTGAGGATTGGTCTTGGGATTGAGTGGTCTATGCGCACCCTTCTGCGCTTAACTGCTTCAATTTTCTAATGAATATTCATAAAAAATCGATATTAATAGGCAAAAGGATTTTTCTAAAAAGCCAATAAACTTTAAGAATCACCTTAGATAAGAAGGAGAAATTAGTATGGAAAAGTCCCGTATCTCAAGAAGAGGAATGCTTAAAGGTGCGGCTGCTGCTGTTTTGGCCTTAGACGGCTCTGTGTCTGTCGTTTCTTCGGTTTCTGCGGCCGAACAACCCCTCTTAGTTCAAAAGACTCCGGTTATTGGTTCTAAGAATGTCACAGGACAAAAAGTTGAAGGCTCTGTGGCAAAAGTCTATTTTTCTCCTGTCATTGATGCCGCCTCATTGATCAAACTTTATAACTTGGTTAATGAAGAAATCTACGGAAAAGTCGCTATCAAGCTGCATACCGGCGAACCGCATGGCCCGAACATTCTTCCGCGTGACATGGTTCAGGCTCTGCAAAAAACGATTCCGAACAGCACGATCGTTGAAACGAACACTCTTTACGGCGGCGGAAGACAAAATCTGTCTCTTATACACATCTCCGAGCC
>USHK01000320.1 GCA_900554375.1 uncultured Sutterella sp. | reverse complement strand
AACTAGGAATCTCCGAGCTCCAGTTCGCTGACTCGGAAATCGTCGCCGCCGTTGACACTGAGCTGATAGCTCCCGCACTCGGGGCACGGCTCCCCGCGGCGGTGGATCGGAACAGTTTTTTGACATTTGAGACACCACGCTGTTCCTTCAGGGCGCTCAATTTCAATTTTTGCATCCTGCATGACGGTTCCCTGCGAGGCAATTTTTAGGCCTTGCATGAGAGCATGCATTTCAACACCGGCTAATTCACCGACAATCAGTTTTACCGACACGACAGACGGAGCCTGATTTTGAGAAGCCGTGTTTTCGACGATCTCAACAATGCTTTGTGCCAAAGACATCTCATGCATTTTTAAGCTCCACATCCATCTGTGTGCAGGGATCAAACGACAGAATGGTTAATTCAGCCAATTGCTTTAGCTCTTCCGCGTCTTTTGCTTTGAGATTCAGCAGTGTTTTTTTGAACCACTCAGAATCAACAACATTGATTTCGGTCGGTGTCAGTATGCGATAGTCCTCGATGACGTCGTCTGTAATTTTGGCCGCATGGAGCAAAATACCGCGGGAATTCTGTACTAAAGAAACGGCGCTTCCGTTTCCAAGGTCCATAGCCGCAATCGTTTCCAAGGGCATTCTGATCAAATCCGCAGCGCTTAACACTTCGATGAATCGCGCGACAAAACGGGTGTAGTTCGTGTTCCCGTCGGACATGAGTAAGCCTGCAACCGTCGGATTTTTCTTCATGCGCGCAACGGGACCCGTCAGAGAGCGAACGTCGCTCTCTAAACTGCCGTTCTTCCAGCAGCCTCTTTCCCTCAATGCTTGGAGAATAAAGGCTGTCGGCTTATCCAGCAGAGGTCCTGAGGTATAGCCTCGGCTGCGGTGAGAAGAAATCTTGTCAAAGAAAGCGGTCAGGCTGTCTTTACTCGGATTAATGGTCCCGTTAAAGAGATCCTGTTCCCAGCTTTCGGAAAAGCCGTCCAGCAGAAGATAAGAAACTTCCCCTCGAAGCTCACTCCAAAGCTTGTTTCTCCTGGTCTGCTCTTCGTAAGGAACGTCTCGGAGTTCATTGACGAGTTCACGGACTCGGATCACGCTTTTAATCTTTGCAGCCCGGTAATCTTCTCCGGCACATTGAAGGGCAAAGAATCGTACCCCTTCATTGATTAGTTCCAGATGATTGGCAAAGCGGGCTTTGATGAGGACTTCCTGAGAAGGTGCGCTGTTTTGAGCAACGTCGCAGGCCACCGAAGCCGCCGCCGTTTGCGAATCGGGGCAAAGGGCAAAGAGGGGCGGCAGAAGAGCGAGCGCGTCTTCAACACGACGTCCGCAAAGCAGTTTTTCAATTCGCAGCTCTTTAGCCGGCTCAATGCTGACGTCCGAGACGGAGCATCCGTCGGTTGTGAGGATAAAACGAATCGCGCCGAGATAGCTCATAGTTCCTGATCCTCTTGGGTTGCTTTTGGTCTTAAAAACGAACGGCGTGAGATCGGACGATTAATAGCGGTTTCCACAGCTTTTTCAATCATTTCAGGATCAACCTCAGGTTGAATCGCCGGTATCGGCTCACCGAGTTCAGGTTCCTGCTCGGGCTTCATGAGCTCTTCCAAAGCAGCCTTAGCAATCTCCACTGCCATCGCATGGTCGGAAACAACTTCGTCCAGCGGAGACATGAGGGAGCACATTTGATACTCACCTAAAATTCTGTCTTTTACACTAATGAAGTCGTACATTCCGGCAGGAAACGGATAATGAAGACGGCGTCCCTCGGGAACGGACTTCCACTTTGAAGGCTGGCCTTTGGCCAAAATCACATTCATACACCAAGGCGTGACGATAATCCCGAGCCAGAAGTATTTCCATTTATGGAACCCAACTGCCTGAACTTGGACACGCGGATGCAGCATCGGCAGACCCTGCATGCGGGTCTGCCAGATTCTGGTAAAGCCTCTTTCAAGCCGATCCGCCGGATTTGGTGCCCACGGCTCTTCATTTTGAGGCTTCGGTGTCGTCGGAGTGTTTGTTTTGATCATAGTCCTCGGGCACGACCATAAAAAGGTCGCGTTCGCAGCCGCAAACCGGGCAGTTCCAATACTCAGGAAGTTCCGAGAAAGGGGTGCCGGGTTCAATATTCTGATCTACGTCGCCCTGAGCAGGGTCGTAAATGTAATGGCAGACTTTGCACTCCAAGCGCGTATTGGGATGCAGCTTGGAGCTGTCGCCTAAAAAAGTACCTTCAAATCCGGGCATTATTTCATTTCCACAGGTGAAAGTTCCCAGCTCTTCGTGACCCATTCGATCAGTTCTTTGATGCGAACGGCCGAATCGGCTAAGTCCTCGGAGGCCGCAACGGCTTCTTCAGGAAGGCCTGCAACGACAAGCGTATTCAGGATCATCAAGCGGGCCGGAGCATTGTTCAGGTACTGAACTTTCCAAACGTGCCGTACGTCGGTCTGTCTCTTATACACATCTGACGCTGCCGACGACTCCTTA
>USHK01000319.1 GCA_900554375.1 uncultured Sutterella sp. | reverse complement strand
CGAGATTCATGAGCGTCTCGTGGGCTCGGAGATGTGTATAAGAGACAGTTTGAGATCCGCCGCAAAGGCGAAACTCAGATGGTGGCTGTCGGATATCGCATCCCGAGTGCTCTGCATCCTGATGCTTTAGGTGTTGAAGTTGCTACCGAAGTGTTGGCAGATTCTCCCAACGGGCGTTTGTATGAAGCCTTAGTTAAAACCGGTCTGGCGGCAAACGTATTCGGTTACGCTGTCGGCGCTAAGGAACCGGGCTTTGTGATCTTCGGAGCCTCAGTAAAGAAGGGCGAGTCACTTGAAAAAGTTAAGGATAAGCTTATCGAGACGATCGAAGGCTCTTTGAAGCAGAAACCGGTGACCTCTAAAGAGCTGACCAGAACTAAGGCTCAGATGGAAACAATGTACGAACGCGCCTTTGCCGATCCGGAAGGATTCGGCGTGGGCTTATCTGAGTACATTGCGCTGGGGGATTGGAGACTTTTCTTCTACGGCCGCGATAAGACTAAAGACGTCACTGCCCAGCAGGCTGATAGTGCAGCAGACAAATATTTCGTGCGGGACAACCGCGTTGTAGGACTTTTCATTCCTGATGACAATCCTCAGCGCGCTGAAATCACAAAGGCTCCGAGCGCCGAAGAACTGCTGGCTAATTACAAGCCGCAGGGGGCGGCTCAAAAGATTGAAGCTTTTGACTCTTCGTTCGATAACCTCGACAAGAGAACACAGCGCATCGATATCGGCGATTTGAATGTTGCCTTGCTGCCCAAACAGACACGCGGCGAAACCGTTACGGTTTGCATGAAGTTCAAGTCAGGTGACGAAAAGAATCTTTTCGGCAAAGCCAACCTTCAGCCGGTTGCAGCCTCGATGCTGACCCGCGGAACAAAGACGATGTCGCGTTCCGAAATTGAAGATCGTATGACCGAGCTGAAGATGGCCGGCTCCATTACCAACTTCACAACCACGAGAAAGAATCTTCCGGCCGCGCTTGAGCTCGTATTTGATGTCATGCATAACTCGATCATGCCGCAGGATGAATTTGATCAGTTCAAGAAGCAGATGCAGGTCATGATTGAAAGCATGCGTGATAAACCGGATGCGCTGGCACAGAATGCGATAACGCAGCATTTCAATACTTATCCCAAGGGCGACCCTCGTCATGAGTATTCTTTAGATGAATCTTTGGAACAGCTGAATAAGCTGACTGTTGATGAAGTCAGAGCTTTCTATAAAGAATTCGGCGGGACTTCCAGAGGTGAGATTTCGATTGTCGGAGACTTTGATCCGAAAGCCGTCGAAAAGATTATTCGCGATGACTACGCAAAATATGTTTCGAAGGCTCATTACGCACCGATTGTGACGGAATATCGACCGGTTAAAGCAACAAGAGTGGTTATTGATACCCCGGACAAGGAAAACGCAACCATCGTTGCGCGTTCCGTGTTCCCAATCAACGATGTGTCTCCGGATGCCCCGGCGCTTACCGTTGCCAACTGGATCCTGGGAGGAGGCACCGGACTATCCAATCGTTTGATTGAAAGACTTCGTCAAAAGGAAGGTCTATCGTACGGCGCCGGTTCCCACGTTCGCATTCCTGCGAAGGGCAATAATGGGATTTTTGTTTTCCGAGCGATTGTGGCTCCTCAGAACATGCTTCAGGCAGAAGCTAGTGCTCGCGACGTGATTGCTAAGGCGGTTAAAGACGGCTTTACCGATCAGGAAGTGGAGGAAGCTAAGAAAGGTTTGCTTCAGGCAATGCAGGTTGCTCGTTCTCAGGATGATGTCGTTGCTCGTTCGTGGAACGATAAGATGGAAAACAAACGCACTTGGGCCTTTAGTAAGAAACAGGCTGAAGCAATTTCCAAACTAACGACAGCTGACGTTAACGCTGCACTGCGTAAATACATCAAGCCAGATGAAATTACGTTTGTGTTGGCCGGGGACCAGAAGAAAGCCGTACAGAAGAAACAAGACTAACTAAATTCAAAAGACGGCAGGGACGTTTGACTGCTGTCAATTGAGGTTTGAGAGCTGAGCTAAAAACTCAGCTCTTTTTTCTCCTCCTTTAGCATTGAGCATTTAACTTTTGAGTCACTTATTGATTTTGGATGGTCAAGGCACTGCCATTCTCTTTGAGAAGAAAAAATAAACCGCCTTCTGAGAGAATTGAAGACGGTTTATAGTGGTTTGAGGCGCCGACCTAAAAGGTCGGCTTAAAAATCTTTTTACTTGGCTAAAGTCTTAACGTAATCAGCAATCTGGCGACCGATAACGGAAGCAGAAGTCAGCTGAGCACCGCCGACGTAGTTGTCATAGAACAGACCGCCAGCTGCGTTGCCGACTGCGAAGAGACCCGGAACCGGACGTCCTTCCGTGTCAAGAACCTGACCGTTCGTATTGATGAGCGGGCCGCCGAAGGTAGCTGTCATACCGCCCTGGAACGGAACTGCATAGAACCTGTCTCTTATACACATCTCCGAGCCCACGAGACGCTCATGAATCT
>USHK01000318.1 GCA_900554375.1 uncultured Sutterella sp. | reverse complement strand
ATACGAGATTCATGAGCGTCTCGTGGGCTCGGAGATGTGTATAAGAGACAGCGCGCAATACTTCCCGGAAACTAAGAGCGGCACGGACGGCGCCAACACCATTAAAACAAAAGCTGCTATTCACTGGCTAAGTGTCAAGGATGCTTTACCTGCAACGATCAGACTCTACGACCGCTTATTCACAGTTCCGAAACCTGACGCTGGTGATGTTGATTTCCGAGAACTCATCAATAAGGACAGCAAGACCGTGATGCAGTCTTACGTTGAGCCTTCTTTGAAAGAAGCCAAACCGGAGGATCGCTTCCAGTTCGAGAGAAACGGTTACTACGTAGCTGATCAAAAAGACTTTAGACCCGACAATCTCGTCTTCAATCTCGCGGTGGCCTTGAAAGATACGTTCGGGAAATAATTAAGCGCTGATGCGCTCAAGGACGGCTGAGGCCGTCCTTTTTTTACGCCAGTTTTTGAATGGTTTCGGCCAAAAGCTGAGGCGCAATATTCAGAGAATAATCTAGTTCGAGACGCTCGGTTTTTCTGTGAGCATCCCTTCCGGCAGGCCCCATGTTGGCAATCGGAATATCCAATGCACCAGGGAGGTCTGTCGGCAAATAGAACAGTTTGTTCCAGCCGGCCATATTCTCGCCGACTTGTTTGGCGCCCTCCCTCATCTCCTCAAATCCGAGAAAAGATAAATCCGTAATACCTCCGAAAACTTCGTGCAGGCGTACAGCTCCGTCTTTACTCAGATTTTTAGCCTCCTCCGTCACCTCTTCCATGACCTGTCTCAGCTTTTGTTCTTCAAGAGAATTTCTTCGATTCAGACGCGCCGGATAGTAGGGAGGCAGAAAACCCACAACAATCGTCGGTCGAGGCATCTTAGCCTGCAGAAAGAGCCACGAACATTCTCTTAGCGCAGCCTCGCGGATATCAATAGCTTTTGGCAGGCTTTCATAAAACTGATCCCTTTCTCGATCAAATGAATCTCCCAACTTTTGTCGAGCCATTTTCTGAAGGATTCCGAACGTTATCACGTTGACTTCTTCGATATCAGGGAAATCCGCCCCTTTATCCTCTGCGAAAAGCAACGCTCGTGTGAGTTTGGTTCGGGCCTGAGCTGCTGCCCGCGCCGCTGTCATTTGAGCCCAGCGAAGAATATCAGCGGGTTTTTTCGAGGCTGTCAGGACATTAAAGTAGGCGCTCGCTTCTTCCGGTACTGTTACGGAATATCCGCTTCTTCGAACCTGCATATCCAAACAAGCCGGAGGTGCCAAGAGATCCAACCCTGTCCCTTCATAAAGCGCTGTGTCCGCTTCGGCAAAGCAAACGATCTCGCTAATTAAAAGCGCAGCACTAAAACCTTGAAGGTAGTTGCCGATGTGCGCAGATTTGCCGAAAGCGTAGAAAAAAGGCATCGTCTTACCGGTGGTGCCGGTGTAATAAGGTCTGACAGCCGGACAATTTTTTGTTTTTGCCGTCCAAAAGCACGGCTCTCCGGTCAGCGCCACCGTCACGTTCAAGTGTTCCTCTTCGCAGATTCGAAGAAAGGTTCTCAATGAACCGATCATGCCGGCGCTGTTGGCTTCCTCGTCCGGTACAGCCCAAAAAAGGATATTGACTGCGAGATCAGGATCATCAACCCAAGCCTCTATTGATGCGAGGAAAAGTGCCAGACCGGCTTTCATATCCATACTGCCGCGTCCGAACAGCCAATTTCCGCTCTCAAGATCCTCTCGAGCCGTTTCGTCCAATGAATCTTCACGCAGAGCTTCGGTATAGCGCTCTAACTCAAAAGCTTTTTTTGCTTTATCGCCGCAGTTATCCGTATCAACGACATCGTAGTGACCGGTCAAAACGACCGTTTTGTCGGTAGGAACCGCTGCCTTGAGCAGTCCGAAAACTGTCTTCCTTCCAAGAGGATCCCGCTCGCAAACGGGTTCATAAACTTTTATGCGTCCCGGATGATTTTCAGCAAGACACCGGAGACAGTCTGCAAGGTAGTCTGCACAGCGATTCTCCTCCGCTTCGCAGCCGCTGACAGAGGGAATAGCGCAAAGTTCTTTAGTCAGTTGGAGAATTCTTGACGGCTGAGCAGTTTTCATGACAAATGAGAGTAAAAGTTAACGAAGCTCTGTCATTTTAGGACCTGTCAAGACCGCTTTTCAGCCCAAGAGTTAAAGTCAGCTTTAGATCCATACACTCTAAGCTGACTTATTTACAAAAAGTTCAGACAGAGCCCACGGACGCAGGAGCTGCTTTTACATCCTTTGAAGGACCGGATGAATATTTTTTACCAAGTTCTTTCAAAAAAGAAATAATCTGAGGATTTTCCCATGGCAGGTAACCTTCCGCGTATGCCACTAAGTTTCCATTGCCGTCGATGATGAAATTGGTGGGGACCACAGAAACGCCCATTTTTCCGGGAATCGCCTGTTTGCTGTCAACGAAGGTTTCAAAACCCGAAGCACGGATCTTATCGAGAAATTTTTTAAGATCCACATTACCTCCG
>USHK01000317.1 GCA_900554375.1 uncultured Sutterella sp. | reverse complement strand
TCTACACGTAAGGAGTCGTCGGCAGCGTCAGATGTGTATAAGAGACAGCTTTTTAGCCTCATCAATTAAATAATAAGGATCCACCGGCACACAGTGGCCACCTACTAAACCCGGATGATAATTATTGAAGTTCCATTTTGTAGAAGCAGATTTCAAAACGGAATCCATTGGGATTCCCATCTCATCAAAACAAAATTGAAGTTCATTAAGAAGAGCGATATTGACATCCCTTTGGATGTTTTCGAGCAGTTTCGAAGCTTCCGCAACCTCCAGCGATTCTGCCTCATGAATAGACGGGACGATCTTTCCGTACAAACGGGACACAAATTTAAGGCTTTTGTCATCCAAACCGGAAACAACCTTGGTAACTTTACTTAGCGCATGATTCTGGTCTCCGGGATTGATTCTCTCCGGAGAATAAGCTAACAAGAAATCCTTACCTGCCTTTAATCCCGATCCTTTTTCCAAAATTGGCAAACAAACATTGCGAGTACAACCAGGAGACACCGTGGATTCAAAAATCACACAATTTCCCGGAGATAATGATGAAGATAACGCTTGAGCAGCGTCGATTAAGCAAGACAAATCAGGCTGATCATTCAGTACCGGAGTCGGAACTGCCACAATGAACACATCAAATCCCTTCAGTTTTTGTTTATCAAAACTGAACGCTGCCTCAGCCTCTCTCACTTCCTTCGCTGAATAATCGCCATTTCTATCAATGAAATTCTTCAATTCTTCGATTCGGGAATGGTCGAGATCAAAACCCAGAACCGAGAAATGCTTAGACAATTCGATAATTAAGGGAAGTCCGACGTATCCGCAGCCTAGTACTGCAATTTTTAAATTTATCAATTTATCCATACTACTTCACTGAGTTTTCTTTAGAACTCATGTACTCTCTTACTTCGCCGTCTGAAAGAAAATAACGATATCCGGTCTTTTTACATTCCGCCCAGCCATCTGAGTCAAAGTGCAGTTTTTCTCCATACCGGCCTACCCAGCCAAAATGAACTGCGGGGTTTCCGGCAACCAACTCAAAATCTTTAATCGATTTAGTAACGACAGATCCTGCTCCTACCATTGCATATCTTCCAATTTCATTTCCGCAGAGAATGACCGCATTTGCTCCGATAGAAGCTCCCTTTTTTACCGTGGTTTTTAAAAATTGAGACCTCCGGTTGACTTCGCTTCTGGGAGTCAAGATATTCGTAAAGACACAAGACGGTCCTAGAAAGACATCATCTTCAATAATTACACCAGTAAAAAGTGACACGTTGTTTTGGATTTTTACGCGCTGCCCAATCTCTACTTCCGGCGCAACATACACGTTTTGTCCCAATGTACATCCTTTACCAACAATTGAGCCTTCGGAAACATGGCAAAAGTGCCATATTGTGCTGCCCTCTCCAATCAAAGCGCCTTCATCAATAACTGCCGTAGGATGAGCTTGATATTTATGCATGATTTCTGAAAAATTCACTTAATGCGAGAATTACACGATCTTGCTCGGCTTTCTCCATGGAAGGAAAGAGAGGCAAGGACAAAACACAATGAGTCAGTTTCTCCGCATTGGTAAGAGAGGAGCCGCTGCGTACGCGAGATTGATAAGCTTTTTGCCAGTGCATCGCCAAAGGGTAATAAATTTGCGTGGAAATTCCTTTCTCCCACAAAAAGCTCTTTAACCGTTGTCTGAGCTGCGGCTTGACCTTAATCGTAAAAACGTTGGGAATGTTAAGAGGATTATGAGGAAAAGGCGGCAATTCAATCTGGGAAATCTCTCTTAACTCCTCTTGATAACGTTTAGCGATTTCCACGCGCTTTTCATTCGCATCTCTCAAATACTTCAAAGCATGCCGCAACGCGACGGCCTGCAGGGTGTCCAAGCGCGAATTCAAACCAAGAATTTCATGCAGGTATTTATCGCGCTGTCCGTGATTTAAAATCATCCGGATCTTTTGTGTAAGTTGCTCATCATCCGAATTAACGAAAACCGCACCGCCGTCTCCCCAACAACCCAAATTTTTTGAGGGGAAAAATGAAGTACAGCCTAGCCTCCCAACCGTTCCTGCCTTTCTGCGTGTTCCTTCGATTTCCACTTCCGCTCCTAAACATTGGGCTGCATCTTCAATAACAGGAAGCCTGTGTTGTTCGGCAAAGTGAAGGATGTCGCCCATCGGTGCCGGCAGTCCGAACAAATGAATGGGCAGAATTGCTTTCGTCTTGGAAGAAACGGCACCTTTCAGCAAACCAGCTTCCATGTTAAATGTCTGCCAGTTAACATCCACGAGAACGGGCTTTAATCTCAGCAAACACATCATTTCCACAGCTGCGGGATATCCGTACGCCGGCGTTATCACCTCATCGCCTTCGCGAAGACCCAGTGCCATCAAGCACGCAAGAAGAGCGTCGGTCCCGTTCCCAGTCGTTACCACAGAATGCGTCTGAAGTTCTAAGCAAAGCTCTTTTTCAAAGGCTGCCACTTCGCAGCCTTTAATGAACCTACCCTCTGC
>USHK01000316.1 GCA_900554375.1 uncultured Sutterella sp. | reverse complement strand
GTCGGCAGCGTCAGATGTGTATAAGAGACAGAGCTTGGGGCGCGAAGGTACTTGTTTTTGCGTAACCGTCTGCGGCCTCTTCTCTGCGTTTTGTGCTTCGAGTAATTTCGCTTTTAAATCTCTTAAATCGCCTGCCATAGTTCCAGGTTCTTATTTCTCTCATTCTGAAGTCCAATAAGGATAGAACTTTTTAGGCTTTTTCTGCTCGAAATTTTCGAACCTATTTGTTTCTAAACAGAAAAACGCTCAATCTCAAAGTCCCGATTTGGACTAATTTCTTCGAAACCAGCGAAACAATGCTCGTTTTCTCCGACAAAATGACGGCCTCTTCGATATTAAAATTTCAGCACCTGAAACTTGAAGCCTTTTCTTAATTCAACGGACATGTCAGAAGAAAACAAAGAATCCCCGATTGTTCCGGTTTCAATGGACTCTTGGGTGGAATGGTTCAGAAGCGTTGCACCTCACATTCATTCCATTCGCGGCAAAACGATCGTGATCGATCTTGCCGGAGAAACCATCCTTCAGGAACATTTTTCCAGCCTAATCGCCGATATCAGTATGATCTCAGCGATCGGCGCCCGAATTGTCCTAGTTTACGGCGTTCGACCGCAAGTCGAAGAACTGATGTCTCTTAAAGCCATCGAGTCCCAGTATATCAACGGTATCCGTGTAACCACTTCTGATGCGCTTGTGTGCGTAAAGGAAGCTGCCGGCGAAGCCCGTTTGGATATAGAGGCCGCCTTCTCTCAGGGTTTGCCGAATACTCCTATGGCACACAGTCAATGCCGCGTCGTCAGCGGTAACTTCGTGATTGCTCGTCCTTTGGGCATTATCGACGGCGTAGATTTCAAGTTCACCGGAGTCGTGCGTAAGGTGGACAGCGAAGCGATCCATCGAGAGCTCGACGGAGGAAGAATCGTCTTAATTTCACCGCTCGGTTTTTCACCGACAGGAGAAGCTTTCAATCTGACCAGCGAAGACTTAGCTGCTTCAATCGCAGGCGCCCTTAAAGCCGACAAGCTGATCCTGCTCACTAATGTCGACGGCGTCAGACGTTTTGATGAAGTGGTCACGGAACTCACCGCTGAAGATGCTCGAGAGTTCATCAACGATAAGCTCGTCGACGAAGAAGATATTTATAACCTGACATTTGCCTTGAAAGCGCTTGAGCATGGTGTCGAACGCGTTCACATTGTGCCCTACGCGATGGACGGGGGACTTCTTGCGGAACTCTTCACGCACGACGGCGTGGGCACCATGATGACGAAAGAAAATTTGGAGTCCCTGCGCCAGGCAACCTCTGATGACGTTTCCGGTCTCATCAAACTGCTGGAACCGCTTGAAGCCGACGGAACGCTTGTCAAACGTCCCCGAGAAAAACTTGAACGCGATATTTCGCACTTCACAGTTTTGGAACACGACGGTGTGATTTACGGAAGTGCCGCACTTTACCAATTTCCGGAGGAGAAACTCGGGGAAATGGCTGCGCTGACTGTCGATGCCGCTTATCAGGGATTCGGGGACGGAGAGCGTTTGCTTCGCCACATTGAAAACCAAGCTCGCAAAGCAGGTTTAAATCGACTGTTTGTGCTGACCACTAGAACCATGCATTGGTTCTTAAAACGCGGGTTCCGTCCGGCAGGCGTGGATGATTTACCGATTGAAAAACGGCGTTTATATAACTGGCAGCGCCGTTCACAAATCTTCATAAAAGATCTTTAGGTCAGCAAGGTTCAATGCTTGTAGACTTGAAAAACAATTTTGAAATAAATGATTAGGAGTACACCAATGGCACACATGGTTAACTGCGTGAAGCTCGGCCGCGAAGCCGAAGGCCTTGACTATCCGCCTCTTCCCGGCGCCCTGGGCATGAAAATCTACAACAATGTTTCCAAAGAAGCTTGGGAACAGTGGAAGCATCTTCAGACGATGATTGTTAACGAAAACCGTCTTTCCATGGCCGATCCGAGAGCCCGCAAATGGCTTATGGATCAGATTGAAGCTCATTTCTTCGGCGAAGGCGTGGCCCATCCCGAAGGTTATGTCGCTCCGGAAACCAAAGCCGAATAAAGCTTTTTGATCTCATCTAGAAAGCCTGAAAGTAAAAATTTCGGGCTTTTTTCTTTTCTCCGGCCAAAAATCCGCAAAAGATATTCCAATAATGAGAATTTCCTAGTAAATTTTTCTCGTACTGCCGATTAATTGACAATAATTGTCAGTAACTATTAATAACCTCATAGGAGATTTTTCATGACCTTGAATCGCAGACAACTCTTCCGTCTGGTCGGCGCCGGAGCTGCTCTCTCTTCCCTCGGAACAACCGCCGCGGTCGCCGCTCAGCCGAAGTTTGTCGAACCGACCGCCGAAAAACCCATGCTCTTGTGCTTTAACGAAAATCCGCTGGGCATGAGCGAAAAAGCGAAAGAAGCTGTTGCTAAAGCCGCCATGTACGGTTCTCGTTATCCCTGTCTCTTATACACATCTCCGAGCCCACGAGACGCTCATGAATC
>USHK01000315.1 GCA_900554375.1 uncultured Sutterella sp. | reverse complement strand
AGATTCATGAGCGTCTCGTGGGCTCGGAGATGTGTATAAGAGACAGATCCACGACATTTATTTTTGCGGCACAGTCTGCGAAGAAGGTCTCGGCGGAATGAAAGGCATGGCCTGGACTCTTGACCAGCTCAAAGACAAAACAAAACTGCTCGCCACGATCTCCATTGACGGCGCGACAGCTGAGATTTTTTATGCCAACGCCACGGGCATGATCGACTTAGAAGTCACCATTGAGGGGCCCGGCGGACATGCATGGACAGCATGCGAACGGGTCAGTGCCATCCACGCAGCGGGCTTGGCCATCGCAGAAATTGCAAGAATCGTTCCCCCGACAAACCCTAAGACCACCTTAACAGTCAGCTTAATAGAGGGAGGACAGGCGATTCACGCGATCGCTCAAAAAGCCGTCTTCAAAATTAATGCTCGCTCAAATTCGCAAGCTGCGTTAAATGAAGTAGAAGAGCAGATCTACCAAGCTATCCGCCGCGGCGTTGAGATCGAACAAAAGAAAGAAGGCAGTGAGGGAGAGCTCAGTGTGTCGATCGAAAAAACGCTAGACGTTCCTGCCGGAACTCAACCGGATGATGCTCCGATTATCCAGCTAGCCAAGCTAGCGACTCAGGCCGTCGGCAGAACGTATAAATTCCTGCCGGGCGGCTGTACCAATACCAATATGTCTATCGAGCGCGGCATCCCGGCCGTGACGCTCGGACGCGGCGGAGAAGAATACGGCACTCATACCCTCAAAGAGTGGTTCAACCCAAAGGGTGTCTATGCCTGTGAACAGAAATCCATTCTGATGTTATCCGTTCTAGCCGGGCTAGAGGGCATTAATGCGCCTCTGGACAAAGCCTAAAGGAGCGCAAAAAGTGTTTTCAATAACTTACTTGTGGCTGATTGGGGCCGTCGTTTTAGCCGGCGCCGACATTCTTCTCGGCACGATCTATCTTCTCATCGTTGCTGCAGCAGCGTTGGCTGCTTTCGTCTTTGCCTTGGTCGGGGCAGGAATCCTGTTCCAACTCCTTGCCTTCGCCGTCTTTGCCATTTTCGGCTGTGTTTATCTGTCTTATCGTAAAAGGAAAAGCATCGGTGCCACGGATGCCGACCATTTGCAGCATATCAACGACGGTCACACCGTCGAAGTCAGGGAGTGGAAAGAAAACGGAAAAGCTCGTGTCTTTTATCGCGGAACCGTCTGGGACGCTACACCGGAAAAAGGTTTACCGAGGGTTCCCGGGCTTTGGGAGATCGTCGGAATGAGCGGAAATACATTAATCATCAAACTCAAACAGGAGAAATAACATGGAAGCGATCGGAGGGTTCGCCGTTTTTATCATCGTGCTGGCAGTTTTTGCCGTTATCTTTATCGCCAAATCGGTTCGCGTTGTTCCGCAGCAGGAAGCATGGGTCGTTGAGCGGTTCGGAAAATTCCATACTGTGCTTCAGCCCGGCCTGAATTTCATCATTCCGATTATCGACCGCGTCGCTTATCGTCAGACGCTCAAAGAAATTCCGATGGACACATCGAGCCAGGTCTGCATCACTAAGGACAACACTCAGCTTCAAGTTGACGGAGTCCTTTATTTCCAAGTCACCAATCCTGAGCTCGCCAGCTACGGAACTTCCGACTTTGTGATGGCCATTACTCAGCTGGCGCAAACTTCTCTAAGAAGCGTCATCGGCACGATGTCGTTAGATAAAACGTTTGAAGAACGCGAAGAGATCAATGCCAGAGTGGTCCAAGCTGTTGACGAGGCTGCTCAGACTTGGGGTGTAAAGGTCCTGCGTTATGAAATCAAGGATCTCACACCGCCGAAAGAAATACTTCGTGCCATGCAGCTGCAGATTACCGCCGAGCGTGAGAAACGTGCCGTCATCGCCACCTCCGAAGGCCAAAAGCAAAAGGAAATCAATATCGCGGAAGGCGAAAGAGCAGCGATGATTGCTCAGTCCGAAGGTCAAATGCAAGCAGCCATTAATAAGGCAGAGGGCGAAGCTCGGGCCATTGAAGCAGTTGCCAAAGCTCAAGCCGAGGCCATTCGTGCCGTGGCACAGGCTATCAGCGAACCACAAGGCATGCAGGCTGTCAATTTACAAGTCGCGGAAAAGTACGTGGAGGCTTTCGGAAAAATTGCCAAGGAAGGCAACACCCTTCTTCTTCCGGCCAATCTTGCAGATATGGGTTCGATGGTCGCTTCTGCTATGACAATTATTCGCGATCAAAACAGCAAGCCGGCGGCTGAGGCCTCAGCCCGGAAGGTCGGATGACCTAGCCGAAAATGAAAATGCCCGGGAGCCGAAGCTACCGGGCGGAATCTTGGTAGGCACAATTGGACTCGAACCAACGACCCCCACCATGTCAAGGTGATGCTCTAACCAGCTGAGCTATGTGCCTAAAATTGTGCTCTCCTTAGGAGAACGTTCTTCGAAACCAAAACAAGAAGTTTTGGTAGGCACGATTGGACTCGAACCAACGACCCCCACCATGTCAAGGTGATGCTCTAACCAGCTGA